>CAYUWH010000030.1:0-16501 GCA_964448615.1 uncultured Candidatus Peribacteria bacterium | reverse complement strand
TATTATCTTCATTTTATAACCCTTATAGCGTCTTCCAGCGATCCGGCAAGCTTTCAAAGAGTGCATCGATATCGCCGATGCCATGATGGGGGCCGCGGCCAAAGAGCACATGCAGAAGATCGCTGATAAAAAATCCCTGCTCGCTGCGGCTCCATGTAATCGCATGTCGTCCGCTGTGTCCCGGTAGGGAGCAGGTCCAATACCAGGGATGCTCCGTGCTCCATTTTTCTGCAATGATCCCTGCCGAAGCCAATACTTCTTTCGCGTCGTCAAAAGAAATGTGTCTGCTTGTGGAAGGGAACCGGTGTCGCAGATATTTTTCCACCGCGCGACGCTTTGGATTTTTTGTGGAAACCACTTCGCCGCTGCGCACGCCATTCATGGCAGTTGTGTCTTCTGGGAAAAACGTGCGTGCATCAATGTCATACTGCGAGAGCTCTTCGATCAAAATCGAAAGCGGCACCGGCGTCGTGTGTTGCTTCTGGCAAATTTCGAGCGCCTCATTGATCCACGGCAATACACTGTTCAGAATGCGCTTCAAATCGGTGGGCATGGTACTTTCAAGTTCAAGAATGTCTTGGAGTTCATGCATCGCCGCTTCAATGCACGCCGCGAATACGGGATAACGGCGGATGCGTGCGCCATAGCGTTCCTGCAAGTGTACAGTAAGGAGATACTGAGCCGCACTCGCTACCGAACAATCGGCCAAGAGACGTGAAAAACCCGTATCAAACTTGCTCTGCGCAGGTTCGCCTTCACGCGGAAGTTGTTGCAAGTATTGTTCAAGTTGCAAGCAGGTGCGCAGCAGTAAATGCCGCAAGTTGAGGATCTCTTCCTGCGTGAGACTATCCGTTCCTCGTTTTGAGGGCATTAGCTCAAATGTACCGCATGCTTTTGCGATGGCTGCGACCAATTCCTGATAACGCATGCCCAGAGCAACGGCTGCAGATTCGACGATTGAGTAAAAATCCGAATACCCGACGGATTCAAACGCATCCTCGAATTTACTCGCTTTTTCTTCCAGCACGCGCAAGCGCGTGCTCATGCGCTGCGATCGGGTGAAATGCACCGCTTCCAGTAAATCCGGCAACATGTTCTCGGACAATCCAAACAGCGCGATGCTCTGCATGAGCGGTTGCTGCTCTGCCTGCATATATTGCTGCGTCAGTTTCTCTTGTTCTTCTGCAAGACGAATTTCATCCTGTGTCTGCGGGTTTTCCGTACTGACGATTGTCTGAGTCCGGTCATTTGATGGCGCACTCTCTGCATGCAAAACGATGAGTTGTGGTTCGGGAAAGCCGTCCGGGTGTTGCAAGATATCGAGCAGATGCTCGACGAGTTTTGGCTGCACAAGCGGATGGCGGAAGGTGCGGAGTTCTTTTTCTGGTACTTTTTGCAGATGATGCACGGCACGTTGGTGCACTGCTTCGGTATAACGTGGGGGCAAATACGTGCCGATGTCCCGATCATTGCTGTAGCCTTCTTTCCAATTCCATTCTTCCGTGAGCAACCACAGTGTATGGAGCATCATTGATGGCATCTCGATCTTGTTCCATTGCATGAGTAGTTGAAGACGGTTCACAGTCGTATCTTCATTCGGTCGTTTCAAAAATTCTTCCAAGATACCGCAGATGCCAGAGAGTTCGGGTTTGTTCTGGATCAAGGAAAGCAGCGTGATGCGTTCCGTGGGGGAAAGTCCGCACAGGCTTCCGAGAATGATCTTGCTGCATTCGCGATCACGTAAACGCTTCATGGGTTTTTCATCGGCTGCAATGTCTGCGAGGAGCAAAAGGAATTCCGTGAGCTGATCGCGTTGCTCCGGTTCCAACTCGTTAAGATTTTCCCCTTCATGTCCATCGAAACATACTTGGCGTTCCCGTATGAGTTCGGTGTGATGTTCATCCAGCAATGCCGCGGCCTGCACGAGTACTTGGTCCAGACCTTGAAATTTCAGCTTTTCCTCATTCTCGGACGTTAATGTTGCCAAGCGTGCTGCGCTATCTCCCTTCTTATGCGCTGCTTCGCGGAATGCTTTAATTGTTGCGAATGGATAGCCGACAGGGGGTTCTATGATGCAAAAACTCTCATCAATGGAGAGCGTGCAGCATGCGAGCAGCGGATGCAGCACTTCTGTTATCACTCTGTCTTTGTCCATCAGTTTCAGTATCAATACTTCTCGTAATTCTTCCTCGGTAAGTGCCAAGCCTTTTTTAGAAAATGCACTCATGGTTACATGCAGGAACATGGTTGCACTCGTTACTTCCTGTGTTTTGATCTGTGCCAATACGGCGTAGGTCTTGAGGCGTATTGCTGGCGTGACTGCCATGATGGCGCCCCGAATCATGTCGGCATCTTCGCGTGACCATGTCATGGTATCCGATATTTTTTCCATGCTATGCACATTGCGTCTCTTCAAGTTAAGGCCTGTTTGCACCACTGCAGTCGCAATAATTTCAATAATTTCGGCAACTGGTGGCAACAAATCGCGCATATTGATGCCCATTTGCGTTTCAATAAACATTTTTTCCACTAATTTAACGGTCTTGCGATCCATGCGTGAGGAGACTCAGGGAAATAAAACGCGGTATATTGGGCATAGCGCTCCTTGCTCGTGCTAAGGATGTCAATCGTAACAGCGCCATCTGGCGCAAGCGCACCTGTTGGCTTCAGGGGGTCGGACGTCCTGCATAGTTATGCAAGAAAGCCATGCGCGGATTTTACTGATGACTATTTTTGTGTCAATGAAGCACTTTTACAACAACCACCTTTGCAGATGGTTGTTGTGCTTCCTCTGAAAAATGTCCTTATTTTTTTCCGCCAAACCCGACAGCCAAACAAGCGAGGGCAATGGCAGTGTGCAAGTAATTGTCTGCCATGTTGACACCGAACAAGCCAAGAATGGTGCCATCCGCGCTGAGGAATCCGATGACCGTGACGATGCCGTACACGATACCGAAGATGATCAGGTACAAGCGCGCATATGAAGCGCCGGAACTGACCGCGAACAGTGCGACGATACCGCTGAGCAGGTGAACCACGTTATGCACCGTATCCACGTGAAACCAAAGCAGCATACCGTTCGAGAAAAAACCAGCGATGCCAATGAGGATGAAAATGATCCCGAGGATCCAGGTAAATTGTTTGACGAGGCTCGTCATAAAATGGGGGAAAGTGAAACGAAGCAAGCGTGAAGTATACCAAGCTTGTCTAGCACTTGGAATAAAACACGCAAATTCTGCAATCGATTTTAGACTTCCTCATCACTGTCCGTTTCTTCATCGTCGTCAGCCTCTTCGTCATCGCTCTCGTCCACATCTTCCTCCTCTGCGTCGTCATCGAGAACATCTTCATCGATATCGTCAGATTCTTCCTTGCTGCACACGCTGCATCCGCATGTGGAGCACATCTTGCGTCCGCACGCTTCGCAGAGTTCAGTCATTTCATCGCCGCAATCGGAACAGACAGCCATTGAAAAGAGGGGAACGGGCGTTAGTGTAAAAAAAGAGAGAACATCCGGCAAGTATTACGTATCTAGTATTAAGGGTTTGTTTTCGTTGCATAATACTGAATACTTCATACTTAATACTCCGTTGGTACTATGGAAACCTCCTCAGCCCCGATCGCGTATCGTCTTCGTCCTGAATTACTCACGGAATTTGTGGGGCAAGAGCACATTGTGGGAGAGGGGACCGCGCTGCGTACGGCCATCGAGCAAGATAAACTTTCGTCGGTCATTCTCTCCGGGCCGCCGGGTTCCGGGAAAACCACGCTGGCGAAGATCATCGCGAATGCGACCAAGGCGAACTTTGTGCAAGTGAATGCCGTGATGAGCGGCGTGAAGGAATTGAAGGAAATTTGTCTTGAGGCTGAGCAGATGCTCAAGACCTTCAAGCAGCGAACGGTGTTATTTATCGATGAAATCCATCGTTTCAACAAGGCGCAGCAGGATGCCTTATTGCCATTTGTAGAAGCAGGAAATGTGATCCTGATTGGCGCGACAACGGAGAATCCGTACTTCGAGGTGAACGCCGCTTTGGTCTCTCGGTCGCACGTGTATTTGCTGAAGCCGCACGGCAAAGATGAATTGCTGAAGATTCTCAAGCGTGCGTTGTGGGATGAGAAGGGATTTGCGGGAACAGTGAAGGTGGCGCCCGAAGTGCTGGATCGTATCGCGGTGATTGCGAACGGTGATGCGCGCATCGCGCTCAATGCTCTGGAGCTTGCGGCGATCACGGCGGGTTCGGATGTCACACTCGAAGAAGCTGACAAATTGTTCCGCGAAAAATTCAAGCGGTACGACCGCAGCGGCGAAGAGCACTACAATACGATCTCTGCCTTTATTAAAACCTTGCGCGGGTCGGATCCCGATGCGGCCTTAGTGTGGATGTACAAGATGATCCAGAGCGGAGAAGAGCCGAGATTTTTGTTCCGACGCATGGCGATTTTCGCATCCGAAGATATTGGCAATGCCGATCCGCGTGCGTTGCAAATAGTGGTCTCTGCGTGGCAGGCCTTCGAGATGGTCGGGTATCCGGAGGGGGAATATTTTTTGTCGCATGCCTGTATCTACTTGGCGCAAGCGCCGAAGAGTGCCGGCGTGAAAGTGGCGATGGGTGGTGTGAAGCGTGCGATCGAAACTCAGTCAACACTCGAAGTGCCGAATCATTTGCGCAATGCGCCGATCAAAGGAATGAAAGAACAAGGATACGGTGTGGGCTATCAGTATCCGCACGATAGTGTTCAAGGAATTGTCCGCGAGAATTATTTTCCGATCGGTATGCCCCCGGTGCAGTTCTACGAACCCACCGATCGGGGATTTGAGAAAGAAGTGATGGAGCGACTGGAGAACGTGAGGGGGATTGTGAGGGGAAATTGAGTTCTCCCCTCACCCCGGCCCTCTCCCTTGGGGAGAGGGTGACTTCCATCGAACATGATCGTGATGTTTGTGAGCAATATGTGCACAATCTCCAAACTCTTAAAGTAGTGCTCCCTTCTCCCTTTGCCGGCCGTAAGCCCATAGGCGAAGGCTGGTCAGGGAGAAGGGTTTGGGGTTGAGGGGTGTGGAAAGAAGTCCTGGAACGCCTAGAGAAAGTGAGGGTAAGTGGATGCCTGTTCCTTTTTGCATATTGACAAATATATTATACTAATATTAAATGCTAAATAGAGTTGTTCCTACAAAAGGAGAAAGAAGATGGACCGAGAGAAGCTGGTTCAGGCGTTCGAGTTGCTGTTCGGCGGCAAGCCCGATGACTTGGAGCTTACATGCTTCGCAGACGTCGTCTCCGCGCTGCATACCCCCCGATCGAATAGGCCGGAAGATTACCAGCGTGAGGAGGAGTTTCGCATGAGTCTGTGGCGCAGCGCCAATCTGCTCCGTACGATCATCCAGCAGATACGGGCACGGAAGTCATCTGCCGGAAGTGCTTCGTAGGAAACCTGTGTGGGCCTGTCTTAGACAGGCCCTTTTTTATGCAGGCGCTCCATCCGGGAATAATTCCTGCTCCGTCTCTCTGCAGAAGCAATTCCACGCATCGCGTTCCGGTGTGACAATGCCACGGCCGTAGCGTTTGTTTAAATCTTCCAAGCGTTCTTCGAGTGACACAATGCGATCTTCGACTGCCCGTTTATCGGCGTAAAAGAGAAGACGCTGTTCGATAGTGGTATGACTTTTGCGTGAAGCGTTGTATCCATGCACAGCAACGATGTGTGCGAGTTCAGGAAAGCCATGATCGATCAACCATTGCGCGCACGCTTCTTCATGTCGCATCGGATATTGTGCGCGTATTTCTTCCCATCGCGAAAGTTCTTCAGGTGTTCTCGTATACACTTGATGCGCTGTCTCCGGGCGGAAATCCAGGAAGCGTAACAGGTCATGCACCTGCGCCGCGCGATGTAACACTTCTCGGCGCACGACGATTCCTTTTTTCAGCAATGCATCTGCGAGGCGATCACAGAGTCCCGCGACTGCTTCGCAATGCGCGATGATATTTTCCGGTAACAGCACATCTTTTCTCCATGCTTCGAGTTGTTCCTGCGATGGCAGCGGGAAATCCTCGAAGGTCACATATGCGCGCCGGCCATCTCCTTCTTCCTGCAACACAATCCGCATCAGTGGTCCGTTCCAGTGCGCATCCGGCATACGGTTGCTCCATTCAATGCAGCGGATCCCTTCGAAGTCTTCTGTTGCACGCAGTAATTCTTTCGCCTGCGCTTCTTCCAGTCGATAGAGGTCCAAATGCAGGAACTCTCCGGGGTGTTTTTTCATGCTGTATCGCTGTTCCAGGGCAAAGGTCGGGCTGGAAACGGGTTCCTCAATGCCCAATCCTTGGGCCAGCGCTTTCAGTAGCGTTGTCTTCCCTGTGCCCAGCTCTCCATTCAATAAGATTGTTACGGGGAGCCTATACAGAGAATTGGCTAATGAAAGCCCAAATCCGTGTGTCATTTGAGTATTTGACAGATCTATATTTACAGTTTCCGATGACTGAAAATCATTGACTAAAATCATATAAAATGATATTATGTTAAAGTCTAACCCACAAACACACATATGCATCTTACACGGATTCGATCGGCCAAATCAGTAGGATTTCAGGCTAGTTCCTTGTATCCCCGCAAAGAGCCGAAGTTCCAGTCGCTTCATTATCTGAAGCAGCGCTCTTCGTTCTTCGTTGCCTCGTTGTCTCTCATTGCCTTTATCACGGGTAACATGATGGGGGAGCATGGCTGGTACGCCTTCTGGCATTCGGTGTTCGGGAAATATGACGACAGTCTCATTACGTACACAGGCACCGTTCCGCCAATTGCGTTCGTCCCGGATTACAAGAAGTGGTCGATGTACGGCGGTGATCCGGAGGCGCATACCTATCGTCAAGTTCCTCAAGATTTGTTGATCCCGTTGCCCGCGTATGATGCGCAGAAGCAACGTGCGTCTCAGGACTTCCTGGCGAATCTTGTGTACTCGGTAGGGGATCAGGGTTCGTATGAAACAGGCGCTGAGAAGGGCGGAAGTCACCCGGGAACGGATATCCGCGTGCCGGTCGGCACTCCCATACGTTCCATTGCGAACGGTATCGTGACGGCCGTGAAGGAAGATAAGGGCGGCTACGGTCTGTATGTTGTTATTCGTCACCCCAATGTGCCGGACCCCGAGAATCCTTCGAGGCCTACGGTTCTGCATTCGACCTACGCACACTTGAGCGCACAGCTTGTTGCAGAAGGTGATGTGGTGAGCCGCGGTCAGGAAATCGCGCTCAGCGGCCAGACGGGCTTTGCCACCGGACCGCATCTGCACTTCCAGCTCGATAAAGACTCCGCGCCGTGGCATCCGTATTGGCCGTTCACCACCAAAGAAGCCAAGGATGCTGGTCTTACCTTCACTCAGGCCATCAATGCCGGCTTGCATCAGGAGCGCCTGGCGCTGCACACGGCCAATCCGATGGTCTACGTGCAAGCCAACTACAGTGCTCCGACGCAGATCGCCACGACAGGCGGTGCATCTTCCTCTCGAGCGCCAAGGCTGACGCTTAAAGAACAAGTCGCACAGCGTGCCAGGCAACGCCTTGCTCTGAGAAAGCAGAATACGCCCACGCTCGCCGCCGCTCCGGCTCAACCCACGGTATTGCCGGTCGTGATCTCACAACAGAAATTAGTCTCTGCCAGCGATGCACTTCCTCCCGCCGTCTCCTCTGCTGCTTCCATTGCAGCTCCTGTTGTCGCCAGCGTGACGATCCACACCGACGGTTCGTATACGGGGCGCAGCTGGGAAACGGTCACCGTCCGCTTGGTGGATGCCAATGGCAATCCTGCCGATGCCTCTACATTGCAGAAGCCTCTCTATCTGCGCACGGAATTCGGCGATGCGGAATTCCGCCCCGAGAAATTGACGGCCGCGAACTTCGTGAATGGGGTTGCTACCGTCAAAATGTTGCCGTTCGGTGAGCGCACCCTCGTGATCAAGGTGCAACCGTTGAATGTGATCAGCGCGCCGATGACGTTTAAAAAATAATGGTTCCATTCCATGATCGTGTCCGTAATCGTGTAGAGACGCCCTTCATGGGCGTCTCTACAATTTTATATATCCATTATTTTTTCGGTTTCGCATTCATGCTCAACACGACAATAATCACAAACAACACCAGCGCTGCCATGAATTTTTGGAACGTATCCATGAACAACGCCGAAAGGCCGAAGCACAGACCCAGACAGGCATTCAGGGCAATGACACCGTGCGGTGACCATCCGCTGGCCAGCAACCGATGATGCAGATGTTCGCCGCGCTGGCTTCCTTTGAAGGGGGACCGGCCTTGCCACAACCTGCGGGCAACGACGATCACCGCATCAATCAGCGGGACACCCAGCACCAGAAAGGCTGTTGCCACTTTGCCGCCTGCATACACCGTGAGCACGCCGAGCATCAATCCAAAAAACATGGCGCCGCTGTCGCCCGTAACCACTCTCGGCGGCGGGAAATCAAATAGCAAACAAGCAAGTGCAATGGCTGCGAGTAGGAACGCGAGCATCGCGACGAGCGGTTGGTCGACGCGATTGCTGAGCGCGAGAAACCCGATCGTGGCGAATCCGAAGACAGAGAGTGTATTCACCTGGCCCGGAATGCCGTCGAACCAATTGAGAGCGTTTGTTGTCAATCCTAGCCACACGATCGTGAAGATCCCTGCAAAAATCGGCACAAATCCGATGCCCGGAAGCGTGATGCTCCAGACAGTCAGATCCAATTCTCTGCTGCCAAGTATTCCAGAGAGGGGATTGGTGATGGAACAGACTTGGCTGCCGACGCAGGTTCCGGTCAAGAAAATCAGCAGTGCGGCAAGCAGCTGTACGCCCAGACGCAGGAGTGGCGGCAGGGGAGTGCGATCATCCACAAAACAGCATGTCGCGAGCAGGAGAACGGCAAGCAACAATCCCGTGTTTTGGATCGTCAGCGGAAAGAGTGCGGCAAAGAACAGGACAAACGTGATCACCGCGAGAATGCCCGTGGGATACGGCAAGCGTTTGCGGATGAGGCCGTAGCGCTCAGGAAAATCGAGAAGATTCCAGTGCGGAAAGGTCCGCAGTGCCAGCAGATGCAGGATACAGCAGACGGCAAACGCCGCCACCGGTGCGAGGACGAGAGACATGCACGCACAGTATAGGTGAGTTTTAATTTTTTTGCTCTTCCTCATGCTATACAATGCTCACCATGTCCGTGACGTATCCCACACTGCAGGATGCAGACTTCAAGGGAAAGAAGGTGCTGCTGCGCGCAGGGTTCGATGTGCCGCTTGAACACGGCAAGGTCGGGGACAGTACGCGCATTGAAGCACTGGTACCAACAATGCAGCATATTTTGCAGCATGGCGGAGCTCTTATCATTCTCTCTCATCAAGGAAGGCCCAAGGGCACGCCCGATCCGGAATTTTCGCAAAAACCGCTGGTGCCTATTCTGGAACAACTCTTGAAGGCACCCGTGGCATTCGCGGAATCGTGTACCGGATCAGCAGCCACCACCGCAGCAGCAGCATTGAAACCGGGGGAAGTCTTGCTGCTGGAAAATTTGCGCTACGATCCGCGCGAAGAGAAGAATGATGAAGGGTTTGCGAAAGAGCTGGCGGCCCTTGGGGACATCTACGTGAACGATGCGTTTACGAATTGCCATCGCGCGCATGCGAGCATGGTGGGCATTCCCAAGTTGCTCCCCTCGTATATGGGGTTGCAGCTGGCAGAGGAAGTGCAGCATCTTTCGGGTGTGATCGATAATCCAAAGCGTCCGCTGACGCTGATTGTGAGTGGTGCAAAGATGGAAACGAAAGTGCCGGTCATCGAGCATTTTTTGAAGAAGGGCGACAATATCCTGCTGGGCGGTGCGATTGCGAATACGTTTATCGCGGCGCGTGGGTTCGATGTCGCGAAGTCAAAATTCGAAGAAGCATTCGTCGAGAAAGCGCAGGAAATCATGTTGGAGAGCGAGAAAGAAGGCCGTGCCAAAATCTCGATCCCCCGTGATGGCGTGGTGGCAACGAAGCCCGATGAACAAGCGGAAAAATTGAATCTGCCGCTGGAAAACGTGGTCGGGGATATGTGCATCTTCGATATCGGCAAAGTCACGATCGAGCGATACATTCAACTGATCCGCGCTTCCGGCACCATCGTGTGGAACGGTCCGCTGGGGCTCTATGAGTTCAACCGCTTTTCACACGCGACCAAACGCATTGCCGAGGCCGTTGCCGCGGCCACCAAAGACGGTGCCGTCTCCATCATCGGTGGTGGCGATACGATCGATTTCCATACGCGCTACGGGTACGACTTGTCGGCCTACAGCTTCGTGAGCACCGGCGGCGGTGCCATGCTTGAATTCATTGCGGGCGCGCCGTTGCCCGCATTGGAAGCCCTCGCGAAGCGCTCCTGATCAATCTTGCTTTCTCTCATGCCTCAGCCATCCGTCACCGTTCTGCTTCCGGAAGATAGTGAATCATGGAGTGTATTTGCAGATCGTATCGCCGCTACGGTAGGTGAAGTATTGGTCGTGCTCTCGGGCCGAGAGGAAGATTTGGTGAGTCAGCCCGAGATTCGCTCGTTATTCTTCAAGGAGCTCAAAAAACATTCGCAGCGCTTGCGCATCGCGACCAAGCATCCGCTGATGAGTGCCGAAGCGCGGGCGCAGGGCATTCGTGTCTTCGACCGGACGAAATTTGTGAAACAATTGCTGAAAGATCACCCGATGCTCAATGAGACGCTGCGCGTGTTCTCTCCGCATCTTTGGCGGCAGCAATTGACGTCGCGCTTGCAGCGCATCGGACTCCTCTCTTTGCCGCGCCTGCGTATTTTTTCACTCGCAGGATTGAGCTTGTTGCTGTTCGGGTTTGTCGTATTCCGCCTTCTTCCTTCCGCGGAAGTACGCATTCTGCCGCGACAAGAACCCATCAGTCAGACGATGAATATTTTCCTGGCGCTCGGCGGGTCCGGCACATCGCTTCCTGCCACGCGCGTGCGTACGTTGCCACTGCGCCAATTTACGGTTTCGACGAATAAATCCTTTACCTTTGATCACATCAGCAAAGAATTCATCGGCACGCCCTCGAGAGGGGAATTCGTCATGATCAATACCACGAACGAAGAATATTCCTTCCGTAAAGGAACGCGTTTCACCAATCAGGCGGGCATGGTCTTTCGTTCGCTGGCGTCCGTGATCGTGCCTGCGGGCAAGAAGGCGCCCGTGAGCGTTTCGGCGGACCCTGCCGATGTCTACGGACAAATCATCGGAGAGCGCGGTAATATTCCTGCCGGGCTTAAGTGGGAAATACCGGGGCTTTCGCCGGCTGAACGCAAAAAAGTGTATGCGGAAAATACAAAGCCCTTAAACGGCGGTACCACCGCCTACCGCACCGTGCTGACGCAGGAAGACGTTGATCTGGCGCAGAAGACATTGCAGGAAGCACTCATGGAGTCTGCGAAGCAGCAGGCTGAAGATCAGCGCGAGGCCATGGCAAACGCCGAGAATGCCGATCTTCAAATTCTTGATTATCCCGCCCTGACCAAAGTCACGTTCAGTGGCTTTGTGCTGCCGACGCAATTCATCGGCCAGAGCGTGCAGTCGGTTCCTGTCGAGGGTGCAATTTCCTATGTTACCTATGCCTACGATCGCGGTCGTATCCTGGAAATTCTCACGCAGGAGTTGCAGTCACACGTGCGCGAGGGAAAGCGCTTACTGCCCTCCAGTCTCGAGAAGGGGCGTCTGGATGTTCGCGTGATCGATTACGCCGACGATCTCTCATGGATCAAACTGACGGTGGAGCTGCTCGGGACCGAAGAATACGTGCTCGATCCACTCTCGCCCAACGGTGCGATATTCGGGCAACGCTTGCGTGAAAAGATTGTTGAGCAGGGGTATCAGGATGCGTTACGTATCGTGAAGAATATGCCGGAAGTCGACAGGGTCACCATTTCACTCTGGCCTCCCTGGAGCACGGTTCTTCCCTCGATTCCCTCGCATATTTCCATTGTCACCGAATAGCGCATGTACTCGCTTCTCCGATTTCCGGTGCGGATTCTGGCTGGTTTGAGCGCATCGGTCGCGGTGCTCTTGATCGTCGGATTGTGTTCGTCGCTGGCGATCGTGATTGCGGGAGTCGGCGGAAATGCGCGGCTCCCTGCGGATTGTGCCTTAGTCTTCGGGGCCGCAGTAACCGGCTATGACCGGCCCGGACCCGCCATAAACCGCCGCATTGAAACCGCAGCGCGTTTATATCGGCAAGGATTGGTCAAAACCTTGATTGTGAGCGGCGGAGTTGGCAGGGGAGCGGGGGAGAGCGTGAGCGAAGCGAACGTCATGCGCGTGACGGCGATTGCCAAAGGTGTTCAATCGTTCAACATTATAACAGAAGAACAGTCCCACTCAACGGTGGAAAACGTACGGTTCAGCAGGGGACTTGCCAAAGACTGCGCGTCCGTTGTGGGAGTGAGTGATGGGTATCACCTCGCGCGCATTCGCCTGCTCGCATCCCAACAAGGATGGACGGACTTGACAGTGCTGCCGACTGATGAGCGACCACAGTTTATCAGTGAACTTCGCAGCATCGTTCGGGAGATGTTTGCGTACTTCTACTATGGATTACACCTGGATTACGTCTTAGGCTCTCCTGCGTAAGAGTATGTAGTATGTAGTATAAAGTATTACGCGTTGGTTTGTTCAAAATACTAAATACTTTATACATAATACTCATCTGGCCAATATCTCTTGCAAAGTCTCTCAGGCCCAGATAAACTATTAACATAAAATGCATTATGTTAAGTACGATGGATTGCATGACACCCTCTCCTCTCTCGCTCCCCCAGGCCATCGACCGCTACCTGCGCTTCCTGCAGTCGGAGGAAAATAAATCGACGCTTACCGTGAACAATTACCGTCAGTCGTTATCGATGCTTCAGGAATTGCTTCCGTTAAAGACAGTTAACAATTTTTCCAAGGACACCATTACCGACTACAAGCAAGCGCTCCATACCTTCCGGACGAGACGTAACGGAGAGTTAACAGTCCGCACGAAGAACCATCACCTGACGGTGCTTAGGGCCTTCTTGCGCTATTTGATTCAGGAAGAGGAATTGGACATCTATCCTCCAGACCGCGTGAAACGTTTCAAGGAACAGCAACGCCAAGTGAAGGTCTTGAGCCACGAAGAGCTTCAGCGCTTGTTGCAGGCGCCCAATACCGAAGAACGCGCGGGGAAGCGGGACAAGGCGATTCTGGAGCTGTTCTTTTCGACCGGGCTGCGTTTACAGGAATTGCGATCGCTCAACGTCAAAGATTTGAATTTCACGACGCGAGAGATTTCAGTCCGGGGAAAGCGCGGAAAAGTCCGGGTGGTCTTCATCTCCGACGAGGCAGCCGCCGCCCTCAAGGCGTACATGGAAAGCAGAGTTGACCACCTCTCCCCTCTTTTTATTCGCAATCTTGAGAAGGCCGCAAACATCATGCCGCCGGGAGAAGAGTTTCGTCTGTCACGTATCAGCATTTACAGCATCGTGAAGAAATATGCGTTGGTGGCTGGCATTGTCACCGATCCATCACCGCACACTCTTCGTCACAGTTTTGCAACTGACCTCCTGCGCAATGGCGCGGATCTGCGCTCCGTGCAGGAATTACTGGGGCACAAAGATCTTTCGACGACGCAGATCTATACGCACGTGACCAATCCCCAGCTGAAAGAGGTGCATAAAAAGTTCCATGGAAAAGGATAAATTGTCATGGTGAGCTCTGTTGAACCATGACAATGTTGTTCTATAGGATGCGGAAAAGTTGCACTCCCCTCTTTTGGATCGACCACTCCCCCGGTCAAAAATAATTGCAGCGATAGTAAAAATAGTTCTTGATATTAGTCGACACACAAAGGATCGGTGGTATTTAGAATATGCTTCGCTATTATGGATTTTGTCGTTTACTTTTTTCCACCTCACACATGGACTCACAGGGAAATAACAATTCCGGCCCGTGGTTTGCCGTCTCGATGGGACTTCTCGGTCTGATCGTCGGCTACGCACTTGCGACCGGCATGAATGGATCGGTTGCCATCGGTGGCAACAATGGCGGTGGTGGCACCACTCCTCCCCCTCCTGCTCCAGCAGGACGTTTTGCGACCGCTCTTGAAGCGTTTACCGCGTATGCGGCTGACATTGGCATCAATGAAGATACGTTTGAGTCGTGCGTTTCATCCGGAAAGCATGCACAGGAAGTGACGGCCGATCTGAGTGCCGGTTCTGCAGCTGGTATCGATGGCACACCGGGATTCTGGGTACTCGGACCGAAGGGCAAGACCAAAAAGATCAGCGGGGCATTCCCGTTTGATACGTTCAAGGAGACGTTTGAGGCGATGTTGAACGACGATCCTAAGTTTGTCAGTGAGACCACGACTCCCCCGACGGCCGATGACGATCCCGTGCTCGGACAGGCCAACGCGCCGATCACGGTGATTGAATTTACGGATTATCAATGTCCGTTCTGCAGCCGCCACTTCCTCCAGACTTTCGGCCAGATCAAGAAGGAGTACGTGGATACGGGCAAAGTGAAGTATGTCTCCCGCGATTATCCGCTTGGCTTCCACCCGCATGCGCAGAAGGCTTCGGAGTCGGCAAACTGCGCCGGTGATCAGGGCAAGTACTGGGAAATGCACGATGCGCTCTTCCAGAATCAAGAGGAGTGGAGCGGATTGCAGAGCTAAAACGTGACTGCAACGGATATGGGGCGGTCGCAAGGCCGCCTTTTTATTGGTAATTGCTCAAAAGAATGCTTTGCGGTAACGTCTGTCCCTTTTTCCATTCAGTATGTCGATCGACAATCATCCTTCCCTCGAAGAAGTTGCCATAGCCGATCGTGGCGCTTTTCAGCAGCACTATCTGCGTGCATATGCGCCGGTATTTCCGTGGTACGCGCGGCCGGAATTAGAGAAGACGCCGTATACTCTTGATGAGTTTTTGCAGATCTTCCATCGCCAGATGTTGCATGTGCTTCGGCCGCCGTCGCGCATCGGAGGCAAGTCGCAAGAACACACGTTGCAGCGTAGGCTCCATCGACATCTTTCCTATGCCGCACTCTCCAGGATCCTGTATTTCCACACGGGAGAAATGAGTATCGAACAGCTGACGCAGGATTTGCGTCATGAATATCGCCGGATCGCCCAGTTCAAAGAATTGCGATTGTCCACACCTCATCATCCGCTTTTTACAGATTATAGATCCTATGCGGTTCCCGATCGTAATCCCCGCTTGATTGATGCCTCGGGGCAAGACACAGAATTTGCGAGTTGGATGGACAGTCAGGATATTCCAGCATTCATCGCTGCAATTCCGGAATTCACGCAGCCTGATGCGAAGAGTCACGTACTCCATACGGCCGTGCAAACGCGCGCGTTGTTACGGGAGAAGTTGAAGGGCAAAACATTCATTCCTCAGGATGTACGCGATGAAGGCATTAATTTGTTGATGGATGAATGGGTTGCCATGGTTGATGCGCAGCCGGAACATGAGGAATCGGTGGAAGCGTTGATCAGTGAGTTGCAACTTGGGGCCATGCGAGATGATCCTGATGCAATGCTCGCTGCGTTACCGCCGCCGGTTTCTTGTCTCACCGTCGAGGATGAAGCACGTCTTGCTCCGCTCTATGAACAAGTGCTTGCACGGATCGTGTGTGAGAAATGGAGTGATGAGGCTGTCGATTTTGTGAATGCATGGGCCGAAACACGGCGTCGCCTCAATCTTCCTCCTTGTGATCGTCCGTCGCTTCCTTTGGCCATCATGGCGATGCATTTGCGGGATGAAGATACGGATGCACCGCGGGTGATGTCGTTGTTATAAGTTTGGGCCTGCCCAAATTAGCCAGCCGATGCCGATGCCAATTGCAATCGATGGTACGACACAAAGAATTCGGTACCACAGATTTGCTCGCTTGGTTGCAGCATCGATTGCTCTTGCCTGAGCTTTATCAATCTCAGGACTGCGTGGTTGATACACGACGTATGACCCTGGTAGCGCCGGCGGCACCGGTGGCTGGCCTGTTTCGCCTAGCGATGTAAATGGATCATTCATGCGGCCAAATGATCGGAAGAATACGATCGAGCTGATATTTTGCTTCTGCAGTCTCAATAAACTTGTTCACCTTTTCCCAGTTCAGGACGTAGTCTTTTCCGGGCACGACGTTGAAGTCACGTGTGAGCATAATCCCCTTCTGTTTGGTGCTATCTGGGAAATTGACTTCGACGGATTCAATCATGGTCAGGTTGTGAATCTCCATATTGTCTATCGCATCGATTGTCACGGAGCGATAGCTGCCGCTGTGATTTTTGGTACCGCCTTGTATGTCCATTGGCTTGTACTTGAGGATATTCACAATATTGTCGGACTCCTTTTGATCCGAAAAGAAGAACCGCGACACATAGCCCGTTCGATTCACGATCAGGTCAGGAGATTCGGCGGTGATGAACGAAAAGAACTCCTTGAAGTTCTGGTGTGCGAATTC
>CAYUWH010000029.1:0-16622 GCA_964448615.1 uncultured Candidatus Peribacteria bacterium | reverse complement strand
TTCCAATATTTCACACGAGGAATTGCATGCGGCTGCGCCGGCGCCGATTGAATAATGTTTAATAACGTATTGGTCATATATTGTTTGAATCGTATGTGTAGAGACGTGCAAACCTGTGGTGAGCAACGCCGAACCATTGCACGTCTCTACACGATGTATAGGTATTATTTCAAAATCAGTTGTTCCTTCGCCGCACGCGTGAGTCGTTTCACCGCAGCCTCACGCTTGCGAGCCTCGCTGAGGGTTTCAAACGTTTCGTGATACACCATGCGGATGGGGAGGCGACTGCGCGTATACTTGGCACCCTTTCCTTCGTTGTGCGTTTTTTCCCTGTCTGCGAGATCGACACATGTGCCCGCATACAAACTACCGTCATTGCACCGTGCAAGATAGAAGAAGTGGGCCATGATGAAAAGCATAGCAGGCCTGATGAGTCGCGGAATCATTCTTTGACGAAAGCTCAATGCTCTCATATTATTTTTTTACGATGAGTACTCATTTGGATGCAGTGTTTGCAAAGGCGGAAGAATTATATCTGCAAGGAAAGTTGGATGAAGCAAGACCCGGACTAAGTGCGGTGGCTTGCGGGCATATCAACCCTGAAATTCGGAGACGGGCAATTGCGCTTTTTTGCGAATGCCACTCAGTTTCGGTAAACGAGCAAGAGCAACCTCCCGTACATCAACATGAAAGTCCTCAGCCTCACAAAATTCCCGTGCCTGAAAAAAGAGCATTGAGGCAAGAACATGATGAATTGGAACACCTCAGAGCTATGCGACAGCAGCGACTTGCGAACAATACTCTTCCGAATGGGAAACTCCCCTCCCCTTTGAGTGTTTTTTTGGAGCAGTACGTGCGCCTCGCCGTACCGGACTTTGCATTCTCGCATTCTTTGCGTCGCATGATTCTCTTCCTGGAGCGAGATGTGAAAGCGCTTGAGCATCACGGAACAAAGAACGATGTGATAATCGCACTGAACGCCGCCTATGAGAAAAACGCAAACGTACCATATGTCATAGAAATTCTCGGTGCGCTCTGCAACGTGTTGTACGTCAATGATTATCTTCATCGCGAGCAGGCAATTGCATTCGTAAGTAACTGCGAAATATCGGATTTACTGCAAGATCCCGAATGCTTTTCCCCGAATGAATAGTTTTCTATTTTCTGCCATTGCTATCATGCGTTTTCCTTTCCTTCCAGCGGTCGGTGCCGCGCTGTTTCTTACCGCATGTGCCAACACGACCTACCTTCCGAATAACGTGACGGTGACAGAAGAAAACGGCGATGCGAAGATTGTCACGTCCGCCGGAACCATCCAAACATCGGGCGAAGGGAAGGCAACAATTCCTGCAGATTTTCCGTCCGATGTTCCGCTCATGACGAACCTAAAGCTCAAGCAGGTCACGACGTTCACGGCGCCGGAAGGAAAAGCATTTTCCTTGAGCTGGGAAACCTCGGCATCCGCAGCGGACGTAGTGCGTGATTATGAAACCGATCTGAAGAACAAGGGGTGGGAAGTGTATGTGATGACGGATTCTTCGGGTGTGGGTAGTGTCGCGTTTCATCGCAAGGAAGATGAAAAGCGAGCGGGTTCTCTGTCAATCACGGAAGTTGATGGAAAAACTCAAGTCGTGATGATGTTTACGGAAACGGAGGCGGAGTGAGGCATGACCTGATAAAACCGCCCCGCATGCGATTGCGTGCGGGGCTTTTTTGTACGACGCTGAGTGTTTAGAAGAAGATGCGGAAACAACTGAAGCTGACGGCCACCGTGGCAACACCGATGGCATAACTGCACACCATCGTGCGTTCTTCGAAAATCCATTGCACAGCGGTTTGAGAGGGCTTGCGATGTGTGAACGGCGCGTGCAGTCCCAGAAGCATGCCGCAGGCCATGATGAACAGGAACGCGCACACGCCGCCGAGAATCTTGCAGTCCAGCACGTGCCGAGGAGGGCACGGCAAGAATCCGCTCATCATCAATCCCATACACCACGGCAACAGTACATGTTCATACCACCGCTTCATCGATCCCTCCTTTTTTGTGAAAGGACGAGGTGCTCAGCCATTGGGTTATAGGCTTCTGCGAAGCGAGCGTCAATGACAGATGACCGCTTGTCGTGCTAGGGTCTTTACATGCGCTTTACATTCCTCTCTCTTGGCATCTTGCCGGCAGTTCTCCTCGTGACGAATCCGTTTGATCTTGCTCTTCAGCATGTCGATGCCATCTTCGGCACTGCGTCAGAGGCGGTCAAAGAGGCCGATCTTGATCCTCGGACCAAAGGCTCAGTCTCGAATGTTCTGAAGACGAAACATGATACGGTGAAGAATTCGATCAATAATGTGCGATAGAAGTCGAATTCAACGCATTTTCTTCCCATTGCCTTCTTAAGGCACTTTTTGCTATCCTCTTAGCCCAAAAGGGCTGGTAGCTCAGTTGGTAGAGCAGTTGCCTCTTAAGCAATTGGTCGCGGGTTCAAGTCCCGCCCAGCCCACCATTTTAACAATTACAAGACCTTCTTCGGTTGTGCCAGTGCGGGGTCTTTGTGATAGGGAAAGAGAATGGCGATAGGAAGTTCTTCGAACCACGCAATCGTTCCGGGTTCTACGGTGTGTGACAGGCGCTGACCGTTGCGTATCTTTCCTGCTTCCTCTGCGGAGAGTTCGAGACGCGGAAAATTTTTGAGGAGTTCTTTGAGCGGCATCACGTCGGTCCACTGCACTTTCTCTGCTTGCACCGCATCATCAAGTGACCACTTTCCCACTTTCGTGCGGCGCAAGCCACTGAGGTATCCTCCGCAACGCAGAAGCGTTCCCATGTCGTGCGCGAGCGAACGGATGTACGTGCCCGAACCGCAGTCAACGCGCACGCGGAGATCCGGATACGAAAACGATTCAATCGTGCACGAGGTAATTTCCACTTTCCGGGCGGGCATTTCGACGATCACTCCTTTGCGCGCGAGTTCGTACGCGCGCTGTCCTGCGATGTGGACGGCGGAATGTTGCGGAGGAACTTGCTGAAGTTCTCCCGTGAAACGATCGATGATGATTTTGTGGATATCTTCCACGGTTGGTAGCGCGACGCCTGGTTTGGGTGCGACCGGTTCGATGATGCCTTCGGCGTCGTAGGTTGAGCTGACAAAACCAAACTTAATATCCGCGATGTATTCTTTCGAGGCATTCTGAAAATATTCGATCACCTTCAGCGCCTTATTGCCGACCGCAAGCACCAACAATCCCGAAGCATTCGGATCGAGCGTTCCGAGATGTCCGATATCACGCTCATGCAGCACTTTGCGGACACGGTCAACCGCATCGTGGCTGGTCATGCCGGTTGGCTTGTCGATCAGTAAAAAGCCGTGTCGCATGGTCAGAGAATACCATGAAATCTCCTTATTCACCATCAAGCCATTTCGTCAATTAGGCTGTAAAAGCAGGTAGCAATGCCCCAAGCAGAAGGGCAATAACTCCAATCGAGGCCATAATACGGACAAAGAAACGTTGCTTCTTATTCATACAGAGAAAGGTTAGGGTGTAATCGTAACCGTACGGGTGGTCTTAAATTGACGGGAAGAATCGTTGGGATCGGTGAAGGTCAGCGTGACCGTGAAGGTGCCCGGTTCAGTATAAGCGTGCACGACATCCTCGTCTCCCTGCTTCCAATCCACCTGCGTGCGATCACCAAAATCCCAGAGCACGTTCATGCCTTCCCATCCTCCGGAAGAACACTCGAGGGGGAATCCGATTAATTGTCCGACTTTCGCGGTAGAACGTGTGGGCAAGAAACAAGCGGTAATCACGGGAGGACGCACGACGATGGTTTTCGTTTTTGAATATTCTTTGCCGCTCTGTGTGCGTACGGTGAACGTGATCTGATACGTCCCCTCTTCCGTATACCGACAACTCGAGATACCGCCGCGTGCCACCGATTGCGCGCGGTCTTCACACTTCCAAAGGTAGCCCGTCGGCGTCTCATCGATCGGCAAGAAGGTATCAGAAGAATCGAGTTGCACCGTCAGAGGCGCAACACCCGTATCGGGTAATACTTGGAAATCGATAATTGCTTGTTGCGGCTTCACCGACACCGTGAACTCACGGCGTGTCGCACGGTTTACCACGTCCTGCGCGAGAAGCACTACTTTGTAGGTGCCTTCCTTTCGATAGACCGCCTGCAAGGTTCCCTCGGTCGAGGTGACTTCGCTGGCGTTCGGTGCTTCCCAGGAGAATTGCACGAACTGCACCGATGAACTCGGCGTGATATTCAGGCGCAAAGGCACGGTGCCTTCGATCGTATTTCCGAGAATGGGAACCGTGGATTCAAATTGCAAATCGGGCAGCGGCAATTCTTCCACGACGCGTACAAGCGTATCGAGTGTCGCCGCAGTGCCGCTCTGGGCACGGACTCTCGTCGTAACGACGTAGGTACCTTGTGCGGCAAATTCATGGAGCACGCGATCACCGACATCTTTTTCTCCGTCGCCGAAGTCCCAGGTTACTTCCGCCAGCGGCACTTTCGATTCCATGCGGAATAGCACGGGGAACGGTGCGGGGCTGATCAAATTTTTCGGCTCCGTGAGGATGGAGACGTCAAAGGGCAACGGCTTCGGCTCCTCGACCGTGACGATGCGCGAGTAACTTGCTTGCGTGCCGTTTTGTAACACGACGACGGCTGTGATTTTGATATCGCCTGTTTTGAAGAATGTGTACGCCATCTGCGTATCGGCCGATGTTTCATCCGCTTTGCCGTCGTCATTAAAATCCCACTGTACTTCCTTCAGAGTGGTTTTGTCTTTGATCAAATTGGAAATGCTGAATACGACGGGCTTCTTCACGATCGGTGGACTGGGAATAATGGAGAACACGGATTGCCGGATTGTGAAGCGCGCCACAACGGGGCGCACTTTTCCGTCGGAGGACGTCAAATAAGAGACTACCGTATACGCACCCTCGCGTTCGAAGTTCACCGTGAGTTTCGGGGAAATGGAATCCTGGTCCACCTTTCCGTCGCCGTTCACATCCCAGCGATAACCCGAGACACCCACTCCCCTTCCCCCAAGGGTCTTCACCGCCTCTTCCGCGCTGAAGGAAATAGTGACGGGCGCGATCAAATTACTGACTGCGGCCGGACTGACAATCGTGAGAACAAGTGGGGGTTCGGCCGAAATGAGAATCGGCACCGCGATACTCAGAAGCAAGCCGGGAACGACAACGACGCCGAGGCGAATCAGGGAATTCGTGCGAATGTTGACGGGAACCTTTGCTTTACTGATGCGTAAGAATCCAAGCGCGCCCACCGCAATGAACGCAAAAGCGCCGAAGAGGGCCGATATAACCCCGATGCCGACAAGCGGTGTGAGCACCAGATCGGTGCTTGGAAGCAGGGTTATTAAAATCAATCCCCACATCGCATAGAGGAAGTACACGCCCGCACCGATCATGACAACGAGCGTCTTGCGCTTTTTTCGCAAAGCCTGCTCCGCGACAACGGGCGCCGGTTTTGTAGCAGGAGCGGGGGCTGCAGCAGGCGGAGAAATGCCGTCGAGTGGTTGTGGAGAATCAGCCATAATTATTGTTGTTCGAGCAGCGAACGAATCATGTCCTGTTGTTGTTCAGGCGTCAGTGTTCCGGGAATGGCATCGGACGGCATCAGCAACGTGCTATCCGCCGGGAGATCGGTTGCGCCCGGTGGCGGAACAATGACCGGCGCCGCATTGAAATCGTTGAAGGAGATTTCAAAGGAAAGATTCCAGGGAATCTCCGTGCTCTTGCCGCGCAATGTCCACTGCAATTTGCCGACGTTGAACCGTTCGCTGTCGATCCATACTGCGCCTGCCATCTCGGTGTTTTTTAGCGCTTCCTCCCATTGTTCCGCATCGAAATGCTGTTGCTGCTCTTGTGCGGATTGCCGCAGGAATTGCAGGAGCTTCGTCTTATCGATTTCGAGTGCGTAGTGATAGTGCAGTTTGCCATGCAATTCCGTCATCCCTTCATCTCGTACCACGCGTACCGATTGCAATTGTAATTCCAGTAAACGCGGATCCGGCGTGATTTCCGTGCCAAGTGTTTGGGTGTCTGACGGAAGCTTCCACCACTGTCCGATGCGTTGCTCCTTGACGTAAGCTTCATGCGGGCCGGCCATGATGATGTCAGCCGCAATGGAAAGCGGCTGTTGAGCAGCGGTCCCCTCGAGTTTGACCGTCGCCTGGAGCTGCTTGTTTTCACGATGCATCCAGCCTTGTGAAGCGAGGGTGAGTTGCGAGCTTGATCCAAACGGTGAGTCGCCCTCCCACGTTCCGGTGAGCACAAAGCGCGCAGACTCCACATCATGCGCCGCCTGAATCGCCTGTTCCACCACTTGCTCGGGCGGCAACACGGATGCGGGCGTGCAGGAAAAGAGAATCAGGGCGCTGCCGGCGAGGAAAGCTCTGCGAAGCATGCGGAAGATGGCATTCAGTTTGCCTGAGGAACCCACTGTGCGCCAATCTTTGCCCTTTCGGGAATAGTATTTTTTGATGCTGTCACCGAATGCGTCCGCGCACGGAACGTGCTTCGATGTCACTCGGCTCTTCTATTTCGAATTGTATGGTCTTCGTGCGACTCGCTCTCACATCTGCCCGAAGCTCCAGAATGAGTGAGGAATTTTTTTCAAGCAGGAGCGGCATGTCAAAGTGAAAACGAGCGAGTGCTCCATCCATCTTCTCGATGATGGAACTTCCCAATTGGCGGCGGGATGCATCCAGGTACAGATTGTGCAGATCCGCATCGCGTGCTTTTCCATTATTGGTAAACGTCATCGCATCGATGTAGTGATTGGCTTCGCCATCCGCTTCTAATTTGAGGCGAGCAACCATGCGGTTTGCGCCGTACTCCACTCGTCGCGGAAGATTGAGATAGGTGACAGTGATCGTTCCTTGGCGGACCGGCGCGACGGACGCGGTGGCAAATGCCGGCGTCGTTGTAAGCCGTGCGGGCGTGGTGCCGGCATTAATATCTTCTGCATGCTCAAGCGAGAGAGAGTGCTGCCCTCCGTTCGCGGCATCCGCCGAAAGATTCACCATGACCGTCAATGAGGTTTTTTCACAGGGCTTCAAGGAGAAGTCTCGAAAGCGCAAGATCGCTTCCTGACTCTTGGCGTTTACGGTTGCGCTGCGCGTGACACGGCGATTGCCTTGCATCGCATACACGGCCGCAATATCGGAAGGATTCCCCAGCCCCGCATGATGCACGGTGATAGAACGAAGCGAGGTTTTGGTGCCGCACGGAGCCGCCATTTCCAGGTGCAACATGGGAACGCGCTGTGCACCGATCGCGACGGATCCTTGCGCCGCCACCGTCTTTGCGCGCACGACCAAGGCACTGCTTTGTGCGGAAACAGGCACACTCGACAGCAGCGCCACCAAGCCGATGAGTGGAGCAATACTTTTCATTACCATTTAATGCTGGAGCCGCCTCCTCTGAATGATCCGCCTCCGCCGCCAAATCCCCGGAATCCCCCGCTTGTACCTCCGCCCCATCCGGACCCGCTTCCGAAACCCCCCATCCCGCCGCCAAATCCTCTTCCGCCCCTTCCTCCTTTTGACGCAAGATAATCGAAGATAAGTCCGAGCACCACCATGAGCGGAATGCTGAGCCACCAGCTGTAGAGAATGGTCAGGATAATGCCGAATACTCCGCCTACGACGCCGCCCAGCCACCATGATTTGGTGCGGCCGAACAATGCGGCGAGCCAGTTTAAGCCGAGCATGGCCATGAAAATGAAGCCCGGAAAGCTTCCGCTTCCCTCAACTTCATCGTAGCGTTCCGCTTTATACTCTCCGCCAATATGTTTTTTGATCGAATCGATGCCTGCCTTGAATCCGTCATAGTATTGCCCTTCTTTGAAGTGCGGCACCATATCCGTCGCCATGATGCCTTGCGTCACTAAGTCCGGAAGCACTCCTTCCAGTCCCGTGGACGTCGACATCATCATTTGCTTATCGGCATAGGCGAAGAGCAATACGACTCCGTTTTTATTCTCGGCATTGCCAACACCCCACTTTCTCCCGATTTCAAGAGCGGTATCTTCAATCGACGCACCGTCGAGCGTTTGCACGATCACGAGCGCGATCTCGTTCGTGGTCGCTTCGCGGTAGGCGGAAAGATCTGCTTCCAAATCGGATTCTTGCTGCGCATTGAGAATGCCCGCCGCATCCGTCACGAATCCGTCGTTCGGTGGAATCTCAAAGGCATATGCGGATGGAATCAGGGCGAAAATGAGCGCCGCACTCGCTGCCCAACGCAGGCCGATGTGTCGCAGGAAGATGCTCATTCTTCAAAATTAACAGTCGGTGCTTCCTCGCTGCCCGGCGCGCTTTGGAAGAAGTTTTCCGCCTGGAATCCGAACATGCCGGCGAGCAATGCACCGGGGAAACGTCGCACCGCGAGGTTGTAGTCGCGAACTGTTTCATTGAAATCAATGCGAGCGGTGTTCACGCGATTTTCCGTACCTTCCAATTGCACCATCAGGTCGCGGAACGATTGTGTCGCTTGCAGTTGCGGATACGCTTCCACGGTGACAAGCAAACGCGAGAAGGCAGAATCAAATTGTTGCGCCGCGGCAATTTCCTGTGCGCGATTATCACCACTGGCTGCCTGCTGCCATGCGGAACGAGCGGCGGTCACTTCCGTGAACGTCTCTTGTTCAAAGTTAGCGGCTCCTTTCACGGTGCTTACGAGATTCGGAATCAAATCAGCCCTGCGTTGGTACTGTGTTTCAACTTGGGACCACGCCGTGTCCACATTCGCTTTCTGTGTCACGAGGCTGTTATACGTTGTAAGCATCCACAAACCGAGCACCACGACGATACCCAGAACGATCCAGAGAACGGGAGCTTTGCGAGAAGCCATGAAAAGAAAAGGAAGGAAACGGTATTAGTATAGCCAAGCGCCGTCTCTCGGGTACTGTTTTCCTGACATTTTCTTGCAAAAGTTTTTTCTTATTGCAATTGAGTAGATTGCAGATCCTGCAGCAGTGTTTGAATATGCTCTTCCGGCTTCACGTTTTCATAGATGTTCTGAATGATGCCCTTTGGATCAATCAGAAACGTTGTACGAGCAATGCCCATGTATTTTTTGCCGTATAGCGATTTCTCCTGCCATACGCCATAGGCTGTTACGATCTTCTTCTCTTCATCTGCAAGCAATGTGAACGGCAGCTGATACTTTTTACGAAACGCCGTGTGCTTTTTTGGTGAATCCGTACTCACTCCGACGATCACAATCCCCTTCTCCATGAATTGCGAGAACGCATCGCGAAAATTGCAGGCCTCGGTCGTGCAGCCTGGCGTGTCGTCTTTCGGATAAAAATACAACAGCAACCATGAACCTAGGTACTCCTCTGTGGTATGCATCACTCCATCTTGATCAGGCGCCTGAAATGCAGGAGCCTTTTCTCCTTTTATAGTGCTCATCTCCATACCGAGACAATGGATCCGATGGCGAGCAAGTTCACTAAATCATGACCGGCGTAGATCAAGAACAGTCCAAGCGAACGTTTTTCGTGGAGATAATTCGGTAAGCGTAGACCCACGCAGAACAACAGCCACAGCATGAGAATCACCGTGATCATTTGCTGAGATGACGTCTTTCCTTGTTGAAGCCCTTGTTGAAGCACTGCTGCAATGAGAAATGCGGAAAATATGCTGGCGAGAAGTGGGAGCACCCATTCATACTCTCCTTTTTTCGCATGATCGTTTTTGTGACCCACTTGCTTCATCCAGAGCGGCCCGAATAAAAATGGTGAATACCAAGCCATTCCCACGAGGAGACTGGCGACGATCGCGGCAAGAATGGGAAGGAGTTGCATATAGGAACAGTGTAGCACCTGAAAAGGTGTATCCAATTGCTGGGAGATCAGAATGATTCCTGTTGTCATGTCGCTTGCTCTCGTTCGTCAAAGAACATGTCTATTTTCTTCCCACTCTTTCTTTATGGCAGTGGAGACTCATTATCACACCGACGGCCCTGCTTCTGACTCCTCGGGTTTGACCGCAATCGTCGCTATTATCGCCATTCTCTTCATTATCGGTCTTGGTGTGTACGCACTGCGTGCCAACGGTTTGATTGGCAACACGGTGCCGGCAGCCACCACACCCGGCGTGAATGTTGATCTGGATGCGAGCAACGATGGCAACATGGCTCCCGCTCCGGGAAGCATGATTAATCCGTAAGACGAAACCCCTTCTCTCTCAGGGAGAAGGTTGGGATGAGGGGGTTTTGGCAAGCCGGAAACACCCTCATCTTTTAGCGGAACGATCTCCTTCCTCCGGTCCGTCTGCCACCACCACTGCCTCCACGAGGAAACTGCGGCTTGCGTTGCGGAGGCCGCGGATGCTGAGCCTGTGACTCTGCGGATCCAGGGAGTGGAAGTTCTTCTGCAGGCAATTGCGGTAAGGGGGTTACTTTAAGCTGGCTGCGAATCAGGCGCTCAATATCGCGGATGTCGCGGCGTTGTTCGTGCAACACAAAGGAGACTGCTTTTCCCTCTCTGCCTGCGCGCGCCGTGCGTCCGATGCGGTGCACGTAATCTTCGGAGTTCTGCGGTAAATCGTAATTCACCACAAGTCCGATGCCCGTTACGTCGATGCCGCGTGCTGCAATATCAGTGGCAACAAGCAGGCGGTATTTTCCGCTCTTGAATCCGTCGAGCGCTTCTTTGCGCTGCGCCTGCGAACGGTTGGCGTGCAATTCCGCACTGTCATGACCATTGCGCTTCAAATATTTTGTGAGCTTTGTTGCACCGTGTTTGGTGCGGGTGAAAACGAGCACGGTATCTTCATTGCCTTCAAGCAGTGCGAGCAACAGTCGGGATTTTTCCTCTTTGCGCACCATAAAAATTTCCTGCGCCACGCGTTCGGCGGCGGTTCCTTGCGGAGCCACTTCGATGCGGATCGGCAGCTTCATGTGCTTCGTGGCGATATTCATGATGTCGTGCGGCATTGTCGCCGAGAACAACATCGTCTGACGTTCCTTGGGAACAGCTGACAGGATTTTATTGATCTGTGGCGCAAAGCCCATATCGAGCATGCGATCGGCCTCATCAAGAATCAGAACTGAGACACCGTTGAGGGTGATCGTGCGCTGTTCCATGTGATCGATCAGGCGTCCGGGTGTCGCAATAAGAATATGCGGCTTATTGCGGATCATTTGCTTTTGCGTGTACATCGAGGCACCGCCGATAAAGACTGCCGTGCGCAATCCAAGCTCTTTGCCGATACGTGTGATGCTTTCATCGACCTGCAGCGCGAGTTCACGCGTAGGAAGGACGATCAGTCCGTATCCGCCGCCAGTCAAAAGGCGTTGAATCAAAGGGATGCCGAATGCGAGTGTCTTACCCGTTCCCGTCTGTGCAATACCGACGAGATCCTTTCCTTCCAATCCCGCAGGAATGGATTGATGCTGAATAGGCGTGGGGACGGTGAATTTGTGCTTATGAAGGATAGCGAGAATCTTAGGATCAATTCCCAAATCATCAAAGCGGACTGTGGTAGTTGGTTCTGGAGTTGTCATGTAAGTAGGAGTATACGCGATTTGCGTGAAGTAGATAGTGGAATAAGGGTTAATAAAGAGGCATAGGGAACTCCCAGCGACTAAACGTTGGGAGTGGGTGTGCTTCTTGTCTTGGTCAGGTCAGGTATAGACGACCATGAAGCCCAAGAGTCGGAAGCAACGGTTGATATTCTTGCGCTCCGTCGGAGGGAGGCGGTTCGGACGGCGGATCTCGACCGTCTTGGCGACGGTGTCGATGCGCAGGACTTCCAGCTCGAGCGGGAGCGTTTGCTCGGGCATGGTCTGGAATGCCGCACCGAGCGAAGTTGCGAGGGTTTCGCCCTGGATGCGACTGCGCCACTCGGGCTCCTCGCCCATGTAGAGCTGGAACAGCCAGTCGAGCAGGGCGGCGCTGACGCCGCCGGTCGTCCGCGTGATGGCGTGAGCGAATTGCGGATACTCGCGCCCGAGGGTCGCGGTGTCCGCCTCGATGTCCTGGGGCGTTGGGATCTCGTAGCGATCCCACGCGAGCACTTCACCCTCTCCGAGAGGGTGGTCGCTGCTGCGAATGGCGGAAACAGCAACGAACCGAATTACGAGAAGCAGGCGGGTCCGCTCGTGGCGTTCGAGCCACTCGTGGACACGGTAACAAAGCCACCCGACGGTGGCGATGGGGCTTGGCTTTGCAGTTGGGGTCATAGGACCTCCTTTCCAAGGAACAGTTGAGCGCTTCTGACGATAAAAATACTATACATCAAAATTGATAAATGTCAAAATACAGACTGTGATAGAGTCAACTTACTGAAACTGTTCCTTTCCACATGAAGTGAGGTGACACTCATGCGAACGTGCTTGTTCTTCTGCTTCCTTCTCCTGATTGTGGCGCTCGTGGCCACGCCAGCCTCTGCGAATGATCCCCAGAACAAGAGCATGCAGGATGCACGGGCGGTTATGCAGAAGCTGAAGCCTGAGCAGGTGTTTAGAGTAATTTTCCCGCAACAACCGCTGCCCGTCTTTCGCCTCCTGCTCCCGGTGGAACGCCCAAAAGTTGTTCCACGACGTACCACGCAGTCGAAAGGAAGCACCGAATATCCCTGGGAACAGCCATAAGGCATTGCAGTCTTCAGCCCTCTCCGTGTGGGAGGGCTGGTTTTTAGGTATGAGCGTGCTACCATCTCGCCGTTCGGGACATAGCTCAGTTGGCTAGAGCGCACGGTTCGGGACCGTGAGGTCGGAGGTTCGAGTCCTCTTGTCCCGACCATTCGGCCCTTCGGGCCTCATGGCAAGCCATTTTTGCTATACAAAAAACACCCTACTTCTCAGTAGGGTGAGTTGCCTGAACATTGCCAGGCAAGAAACATCAGTGCGACGGTTTGATGATCACCTCGATCTCTTCCGTCTTTAGCTCGCGGACCAGTTCCGCACGGATCTGCGGTACGAACTTCTGGAGTAGTCGCTGTCCGTAACATCCGAAGTCGCCGCTGCTCCCATCGAAGGTAACGATGTGCCCGCCACTCTTCTTTGGCTTGATCTCCACCATCCCGCCGCTGCCGAGAATCTGCTGGTGCTGAGCATGTGGATTCAGGCCGAGCCTCTCGAAGATCTCGCGATGGTATGCGCAGCTGTTCGTATTGCTCCACGCGATCATGAAGCATCCGTTCCAGATCCCGAGCACAAACTTGTTCATCACATCAGCTCGCAGACGGGCGACCGTTCGGGCCTGGGGTTCCTGCGCGAGCGCATCGCGCAGTAATTGCAGGAAGATGATGGCATCTTCTCGATCTTCTTGCGCGAGGCGTGACAGCGATGCCGTTTCGTTGGCGAGAACGGTCTGAAGATAGGAAGGATCCGTGATGCACTTTGCGATTCTCCCGATCTGCTCAGCACTGTCGCAGTACGAGAGGAGTGCGTGCAGTGTCTGATCATCCGGGATCGCATGCGCGGCGGACACGACATCGTCGGCGCTGAGAAATCCGTCCTCGATGAGCAGCAATCCCTCTTGCTGACCGTTGCGAGTCAGAAGATCATTGCCTACGAAGCGAGGCACATACCACCACTCTCCCCGAGTCTTCGACCGCATCTCCGGGTCACTGATGCCGATGATGGGTGTCATCAGATGACGGAAGAGCCGCACGCGTACCTCGACGCTCTCATTGCAGCGATACAGGTACAGAAAGACCTTCCGGTTGCTGTGCGTCAGGTCCGTCAGATGAAGAAGCGTGTCTTCGTCCGACGAAAGTCGAGCGACGACCTTCTGAATATCGAAGAACTTCGGATCGAGCAGGAGGAGGGCGACGAGACGAAGATCCAGCGGATCCACCGTGTTCGCGAGGTACTCCGCGGTCCTGGTCGCATACCCGGCATCGTCATGTCCCGCCTTGAGGGCGGCGACAATATCGGCCGGTGGGTCGAGATCACCGAGTTCCATCATATCCACGACCTCCTTCAGCAGCTGCTTGGCGACGTTGTGCTGACGGCGAATCTCGGTTTCCCAGCCTTTGAACCTCTGGTACGCGACCAGAGCTGAGGGAACGTCAGCCGAGGCGACTTCGCTGCACAGAAATACTGCGGCAGTCGATTGCAGGACTCTGAGGCGTTGTTGAACGGCTTCAATGGGGTCTTGCATGCGTTCTCTCCCTATCTTTGATGGTGAACGTTGATGACAAGGAACGCGCTGAGTATTGGCTTTTTTCACGCTGTGTCAAAAGAATTGCCGAGATCCGATCCTCATTTTTAATAGTATTAAGAAATAATCTCGGAATTTATCAATGATCAAACCACCCCCAAAAACACACTTATTGTATACAAAATTTATACGGTGTTTCATGATGTATTTTCGACCATTTCCTGCTTTAAGCAACGTTTGGGCTTTGAGATGACCCTAGATTAGCATTAGAAATGAGTACATTTATGCGTCAATAGTTACTCGACAATACATTCAGTTTTCGTACACTCCCCAAAGCCCCTCAGGGGCTCTAGTATGAAATACGTGAAGCTCACCTCACACCGTGCCGCTTCACTCCCCCTCGTGCTGATGCACGTGGCGTTCATCATCTTCCTCTCGTTGAGCATGATGATGAGCCTTCCGACTCTCCGGTAAGAGTCGAAGGACAGGAGTGAATGACGCGTGCATCCTTCCCCGCAGGAAGGCCCCCAACCCCCCTCTCGCGCCGTGAAACCCCGGGAAACAGCATGAGGCGGCCCATTTTCGTATATGCAAAACCCCTTACCACCCTTCCAAAGAGGCTATCGGGGATGTTTTACCGTTTCTGTACTTTCAGAATTCCGGTGGCAATGGGCTCTCCAGATCCTGTTAAATCACTCAATTTGCGCTTTCTCACAAGAATCTTCAAAGAATCACCGCGCAAGTCCTTGCTTGTTTCAAACTGAAGTTGGTGACGGGCATCACCCTTTGCACTCTTGAGAACACCCAGTGCGAGAGCAGGCTGTCCTTCCGCCGCTTCGAGCCATGCTTCGTACTGATTTCCGGCGGGAGCCGGCAGAATATTGAGCTGTATTCCTACGACAAACGTGCCGTTGGCCAGATAATGCGCTGTTGCAACCCCATTTGCCTTGGAATCATTCACGCCACTGAGGGCACCAATGGCAAACCACTGCTCCCCTTTTGTCTGTCCCGATTGTGCATCGAATTGAACGGTTTGCACTGAAGGCGTCTGCTGCTCCCTGAATTTTAGACAACCGGTTATGAGGAGGGAACAAGCCGAGAGGAGAAGGAGGGAACGCATGGGAAGCATTGGCGAAAATACGCGTCTATGCTATACTAAGGAGAACATTTACACACACCCAACTCCCTTATGAAGAAGCAGCACGCACGGTCGTTTACAAAGGAAGTCGCGATCATTGCCGTGGGCATTTTGATCGGCGCCAGGGTTGCCGCGCCGCTTTGGGAAGGAGTGGGCTCAACCGATTTGGGAGTAGCAGCGCTCGTTCCGCAGTGGACTGCTCAAGTGATTGCAGATCCGTTGTTTTTGCCTGATCTCCAGTTGGATTCCGCTGAATAAGACGGCGAAGGAAAAGCATTGCGTGACTTGGCTTGTTTTCTGATACCATACGCCCGCTTGCCGATGTGGCGGAATTGGTAGACGCGCACGCTTCAGGAGCGTGTATCCTCACGGATGTGGAGGTTCGAGTCCTCTCATCGGCACCACAACGGAGTTAGAAGTTATGTCCGATCTAACAAGTCTTGAAAGGCTTAAGCTTGAAAAGCTCTTTGAAATGGGGAGCGGATACGTCTTGGATTTTTCTAATAGGACATTTCAAGAATTTATTCTTGAAACTATCGAAATTGATATTTATCCGAATAACGAAGACTATAGCTTATCCAAAGCGAACCACCTGAGAGCTCTTTGGAAAGCACAGCCAAATTATATCGTCTATAAGTTGATCGAAGGATTAATAGCTCAATGGAAAGCAAATCGTCTATTGAAAGAGCTGACTATTTCTCAGGCTGAACAAGCTTTATGCGATGAATGCACGAAGATTGCCGAGAGACTAAAAGTGTCAGCACCAGTTGAAAATATTGAAGCAATTACTCCGAATTCTTCGGAAAAAGATTTCTCTATTTTGGCCAAAATAGTAAGAGAGAGTATAGAACGTAATGAACCATCTCAGGCATTAGATAGATTGCATACTTTTGTAACAAAATATTCGCGTGCACTCTGTGACAAGCATTCTATTGCCTACGATAAAAACACCCCCCTTCATGCTTTGTTTGGATCATACGTTCGATATATGCGTGAAATTGGGTTTATTGAGTCAGAAATGACATTAAAGATTTTAGGTTCCTCAATTAAAATTCTTGAAGCATTCAATGATGTGCGAAATAACAAAAGCTTTGCCCACGATAATGAAATTCTGAATTATGAAGAAAGCACTCTTATTTTCAATAATGTTTCTTCTGCGATTAGATTCATTAACTCTATAGAAAAAAAATTTGATGACGAGAGAGCTGAATATAGTCGAGATAAAAATTCAGTCGCAGATTTACCTTTCTAAAGAAAAGTAATAACTTGTAACTCCGTCGGCACCATTCGTCGGCCCGCAGGGCGGGCCTCCTCTATAGCAAGGCACTGAAA
>CAYUWH010000028.1:8127-16776 GCA_964448615.1 uncultured Candidatus Peribacteria bacterium | reverse complement strand
TGGTGTCACGATGCCTACCGGTGTTGTAGAGACGCAAAATTTTGCGTCTCTACACAATGGCGTATCGAAACCGATGGGCAATCAATTTGGACCCCAATCCAAAAATTTAGGTTCCATCGTGCGTGGATTCAAAATCGGCGTCACGACGTGGGCACGTCAAAATAACCACCCCGATTTCGCATGGCAATCCGGATATTATGAAACAACCATTCGGTGCGATGGGGCATCCATTCATCGCATTCGCAAATACATCCAAAACAATCCGAAAATGTCCAATTCCTGAATCAAATATCCAAATTTTCCAATCCATCATCGCTCGCCATCACCGGCGATAATTCCTCACCGCTCTTCATGCCCTTCTTTTCTGTCTTCAGTTTCAACACAATCTGACGATAGTCTCCTTCTCCGATACTTTCGGTCGTCAGATCTTGCAGTTTGGGATTATCCGCGACATACAAGTGCACAATGCGGCGGAAGTACGGCGACATCGGTGCGAGTGCGATGCGGTTCCCCGTGCGACGTACAAAATCCGCTTTCTGTTCGGCAATCGTTTTCACTTTCTCTTCCTGCATACGGCGATAGCCATCAACATCAAGCAAAATAAACGGCGTGCGTTCCAATTTCAAGGCGCTGCGAATCACCGACTTCAACAAATGTTGCACGGCGTTCAGCGTCTCTCCGTGCCAGCCGATAATGCGCGAAGCGTCGGGCGAATCGATCTCCACTCTCGTGATATCGGCTTCGTCTTTTACCGTGATCTTCGTCTGCCGCAGATTGAGTTCCTGCAACAGTTTCGCAAGCGTCGTCTGAATCAAGGCGTGGTCCATGGCTGCAAGGATAGCGGAGTGGAATGGTTGGTGAAAGCCGTAGCGGAGACGCTGTCGTCTCCGCAACAAAAAGCCCCCTTACGGAGGCTTTTTCATACAGTGAAGAAGTCGAATTTAGCGGATGGCGTCCTTGAGCGTCTTGCCGGCCTTGAAGGACGGAACCTTCATCGCAGGGATGGAGATTTTCTGGCTCGGATTTCTTGGATTCACACCCTGGCGGGCGGCGCGCTTGGAAACGCGGAATGTACCGAAGCCCGTGATCGTGACGGAGTTGCCCTTTTTCAGCTCCTTCGTCACCATCATCGTGATGGCCTCAAGAGCACTGCCGGCGGCACGCTTCGTGATACCCGCAGCGTTTGCGATGGTCGCAATCAGATCCTGCTTGGACATAGATCGAGGGGGAAAGTAAAGAAATATGTACCGAGTGTACGCCGCTTTTTGGCTCAGGCAAGCCATCTGGCTTCAGGCATTCGCATCTGCAAGCCAAAAAATCACACTGAGGGCTTGAGCAAGCCAAAACTATTTGAATACGAAAAATGCTCAAGAACGCGCTAAAACACTCTCTCTGCTCAAGAATTTTCTTTTCATGTACTTCATATTTTACATTTTCAATTTTACATTTACTCCCCCTCTCCCTAGTCTCTCCCGCATGCCGCAGCACCTGGTCATCGTCGAGTCACCGGCCAAAGCCAAAACCATCAAGCGCTTCTTGGGCAAGGATTACATCGTGGAAGCGAGTATGGGTCACGTGCGCGATCTCCCCTCAAGCGGTCTCGGCGTGGATGTTGAGAGTGATTTTGAACCGACCTACGAAGTGACACCGGAAAAGAAAACGGTCGTGAAGCATCTCAAGGATGCACTGAAAAAATCCGACGAACTCTGGATCGCGACAGATGAAGATCGCGAAGGAGAAGCCATCGGTTGGCACCTGACACAAGTGCTTGGGATGAAAGATTTAGAAAAAGTGAAGCGCATCGTGTTCCATGAAATCACCGAAGGCGCGATCAAAGAAGCCATCGCCAATCCGCGTACGATCAATCCGAATCTTGTCGATGCGCAACAAGCGCGCCGCATTTTGGATCGTCTGGTGGGCTACACCCTCTCGCCGTTCCTTTGGAAAAAAGTGTACAGCGGACTCTCTGCGGGGCGCGTGCAGTCGGTCGTCGTGCGTATCATTGTCGATCGCGAGCGCGAGATACAGGCCTTCAAAGCGGTAGAATACTGGAGCATTGAGGCGATGTTGGAGACTGAGAAAAAAGAACAATTCTCCGCGATGGTAACGGGGAAGAGCGGAGAAAAATTGGAACTGCATACAAAAGAAGAAACCGATGCCGTTCTCCGCGAACTGGAAGGCAAGCCGTATCGCGTCGCGAAGCTGGAGGAGAAAGAAGTGCAGCGCAATCCGGCGGCGCCGTTCACCACGTCCACGTTGCAGCAGGAAGCGGCACGCAAACTCGGCTTCTCCGTAAAGCAGACAATGGTGGTGGCGCAGCAGCTCTACGAAGGTATCGGGCTTGGCGGCGGCGAAGGACAAACCGGTCTTATCACCTACATGCGTACCGACTCGGTGAACCTGAGCGAAAAGGCCCTGACCGATGCGAAGCGCACGATTGAAAAACAATTCGGTCGCGAATACGTGATTGCCGAGCCGCGTAAATATAAGACGAAGGCAAAGGGCGCGCAGGAAGCGCACGAAGCGATCCGCCCCACCGAGATGGAACGTACGCCCGATTCTCTCGCAAGCGTGCTCGATCATCAGCAGCTCAAGCTCTATACCCTGATTTGGAACCGCACGATGGCCACGCAAATGCCGGCTGCGGAATTCCGCAGAGTGGCTGCCGATATCGAAGCCGGCGTCTACATGCTGCGCGCCACGGGACAAACGATGCTCTTCGATGGATTTTTGCGCGTGTACTCGGAAGGAAAGGATGAGCGAGACGAAAGTAAGGAAGGTATAGAAGGTAAGGAAGGTGCGGAAAGTGACGGCGATAAAATTTTGCCGGTGCTTGTCGTGGATCAGCCCGTAAATTGCAACGAACTTAAACCTGAGCAGCATTTCACGAAGCCGCCGCCCCGCTACACTGAAGCGAGTTTGGTGAAGAAGCTCGAAGAAGAAGGTATCGGTCGTCCGAGTACCTACGCTCCGACGATTTCCACTGTGCAGCAGCGAGGCTACATCCGCAAAGAAGGCGGTAAACTTCTTCCGGAAGACATCGCGTTTACGGTGACGGATTTGTTGACGGAGCACTTCCCGGAGATCGTGGATTTGAAATTCACGGCGTCGATGGAGCAGTCGCTCGATGACATCGCGGAAGGACAGATACAAACGAAGTCTTTTTTGAAAGGATTCTACGGTCCGTTCAAGCAGACGGTCGATACGAAGACGAAAGAGATTAAGAAGTCCGATGTGCTCAAGGAACGCGTGATCGGCATGGATCCCGCGACGGGCCTCGAAGTGATTGCGCGCACCGGGAGATTCGGCGCGTATGTGCAGCTCGGTCGCATGGAAGAGAAGAAAAAAGGCGAGAAGAAAAAGAAGGGCGAGGGGCCCAAAACGGCATCGCTTCCGAAGCACATCAGCATTGACGATGCCACACTCGAACAGGCGCTTTCATTGCTCAGCTTCCCGCGCATGCTGGGCAAGCACGAGGGTAATGAACTTTTCGTGTCACTCGGGCGCTTTGGGCCGTACATCAAGTGTGGCGAGAGCACGGCTGCACTGCCACAGGAGGTTGATCCGGGTCTCGTGACGTTTGAAGAGGCGGTCGTTATTTTGACTACCAACGTGGAACGCAAAAAGAAGGCCGCAGAGCCGCTTAAGAACCTCGGAAAGGATCCGGAGTCCGGCAACGAAATTCTCGTCAAGGATGGCCGCTACGGACCCTACGTGACCGATGGCACCACGAATGCATCTCTTCCGAAGGGCAAGTTGCCGGAGGAAGTGACACTGGAAGAGGCCCTGGAAATATTGGCCAAGCGAAAGGCGCAGGGACCGAAGCGTCCGTGGCGTGGGAAGAAGAAGGCGAAATAATGATTTTCATAATTTGCACAAAAATGATTTAGATAAACAATTGGTGTAGATATGAAAAATTGTGCGTATCTACACCGACGGTCATCATCAAAAAATCCATCGCCATCCGTTCATCCAAATCATATGATCACGATTTCGGCAATGCGGCGCGAGCCTCATCCGCGATGGTCTTGGAGATGGTTTGCATCTGCGCGCTGACGGTCGCCAAGCTCGGACTGAATTCTTTCGCCTTTTCCGCGAGATGCCATGCATCACCCGCAAGCTTGATGGCGTCGTTAAAACGCTTGTCGGATCCTGCAATGTAGGCCATCACCAACGTCTGGAATCCCTCGGCGGTTTTCACAGCTCCTTTTACGATGGGTTCATCGGGCTTGCTCGTGAGCGCGCCGCGAGCCGCGATAAAGGAGCGGGCAGCCGCAAACATCGCTTGGTTCACATCCTGCTTCTCCAATTGCTGAAGCACGTTCACAATCTCGCTCTCGGCTTCGGAGAGGAGAGCTTGAGTTCTGCGCCCGTCTTTATACATCGCGTAGCGGTAGAGCAACAATGCGATATCACCTCGTGTGAGCTCACGCTCGGGGCTCAGCTTGCCTTCTTGTGTGACCATGGTCATCGAAGTGGCAAGCGCATAGCGCATATGCGGATAGAACCACGCATTCGAATCCACTACATCATTGGCGAACGGCAGCTTCACCTCGCTATAGAGTCCCTTCACGTCTATCTTGTTGGCGAGGAAGAACATCTTGAAAAACTGTGCCTTTTGCACGGGGTTTGCAGCGTTAAAAGCGGTGGCCTTAGGTGGCCCGTCGATGATCTCAAACTTCTGCCGTGCGACCTCCAGATACGGCATATACCACGCGTCGGCCGGCACATCGCTATAGGCGCTTTTGGCGAAACCTTGCAGATCCTGGGCCGTCACGAGCGGCGAGACGATCAGTTTCACCGCTTCGGCGCGATTCACTTTGTTGTCAGGCCGGAAGGTGCCGTCTTGATACCCCTGCATCACATTGATGAGCTTCAAATACTCAACCGCGGCGAAGAGCGGACTCTTTTCCGGGACATCGGTGAACGAAGCGGCATGCGCCGCCGTGCTCCACATGAACACGCTGCCTATAGCGCACGCACTCGCGACCGAAAAACGTCGAAGACGAAGCATATAACGGCGAGAAAACTGTGTGCAACAGCGTAGGGCAGATGCTGCTTATCCGCAAGCGAAGGGACATATTTTTCAGCCCTTATGGAAGCGGAAAGTTCAGATACATCAACGCCCCAGTTTGTTGAGGAGTTCTTCTACATGCGCTCCAGAATGCGGGTCGCTCTGCCGGGTCTGCCGGTTGGCACAGAAGGCAAAAGTTCAATGACAGTGCTCTTGCTTACAGAGGGCATCATAAAACGATGTTATTGCGGAATTTGCATGGTTTTTGCGAGTGGTGATTCCTTTTGCAGAGTGAAAAGATCAAACAGAAGTGCTCCAAAATGCCATTATGGCTATTTTAGTAGCTTCTTTTGCTGCATGGCAAAAGTTCAAATGCATCAGAAAATGATTATTGAATAAAAAGCAATGTTCTGTTATAATAGTAATAACAATACTAAATAGAAATAAAAATTATGTTTCGCAAGTCCGTCCGCGCACAGGGCATCCGAAGACTCTTGCAGAGTGCGCACGCTCTCGAGCTCGGCGTGCACGCGGTTTTGCGTCTCAAATGGTTTCTGTTCGCGCTCGAGCATAAGGAAAATGTCAGTTTGACGTGTCGTCATTTCGGGATTGCACGCTCGACATTTTTACGATGGGCCCGGCGCTTTGATCCGCGTGACCTTTCCACTTTGGAAGAACGATCGCGCTCCCCGCATGCCGTGCGTATGCCGGAGACAAAACCGGAAGCGATTGAGCGCGTCCGTCTTTTGCGCATCGACTATCCGACGACGGGCAAAGAGGGAATTCAGAAATTATTGCAGGAAAGATTCGGCATCGTGCTTTCCGTTTCCACGGTGGGACGCATCATCGCGCGTCATAAATTCTTCTTTGCGCAGAAACCTTCGCATCAACTGAAGCGCGCACAGGATCTGGGCAGCGAAGAGAATGTAACGTTGCGCTCCACTCCGATCATGCCGAGCGCGGAGGCCGTACCGTCTCCCGAAGAAGGCGGCGCTTCTTCGTTGCTGCCCCACATTGGATCGTTCTTGTTCATGGTATGTGCGGTCATCAGTTGCGCGATGCCGATACGCACGCATGCGATGGAGAGTGCGTCATTCCAGATGACGACGGAAGATCTGTCGCAGGCGGAAGGCGGACCAAAAAATTCTGCAAACTATCACATGGAGGGTGGCATGACGTGGTACCAGAAGCCGATGAAGGGGCCGAATTTCCAGATTGCGCAGCAGGGTCCGGATCAAGCTTCATCGGCGACGTCCGTGGCTTCGACTGCTTCCACTGCTTCATCAGGAGGGGTGCAAGGCGGTGACGCGCCCTCGGGAGGACACAGAGGTGATCCGAACGTGCCGGTGCTCGTGCCCATTGCATCGCGCAGTTCCATCGCGGCGAGGTCGAGTGTGATCTCGCGTGCATCGGTGGCCAGTATCGCTTCAAGGGGTAGCGCCGCTTCTGCGATCGCTTCCGTCGGATCAGCATTCTCCTCTGCGTCCGCCGGCTCCGAAGGATTCCTCTCGTCCTCGTCGCAAGCGTCTCTCTCCAGTGCTTCATCGCAGCACAGCCGCGCCTTCTTGCCGGGATCTGACGTTGCTCCCCAGCATGGTGCCGCTCCTGCCTGTGAGCAGGGAATACTGTGGATGCTGCTTGTCGTGCAGCTGATGCTTCTGGGCGCACTGCTCGCATGCGCGCTCTTCCTCAAACGTATGCGGAAGAAATATTCGCTTTGGACGGCATTCCTTGAATTCTTGCCGTTCCTTTGCGTGACGACCGTCGCGTTCGCCATCTATCAGTTGCTCAGACATGTCGCTGTGCCGGGCTGCGACATGACGGTGAGCTATTGGGTTCTGCCTTTGTTGAGCTTGATGCTGATTACTCCCGCTGACGATTCCAAGTACCGCAAGCACAACCGTAAACAGCGTCTTCTCGTCTCATTGCCGTTCCTCTGTCTTGCCGCACTGGTCTTGTTGTGGGCACCGACACAGGTACATGCCGCGACAACGGGTCCACAGAAATATATCTACAACGGACACCTGCTTGATAGCAGTGGACAGGCAGTGACGACCGAGCATGCGATTCGTTTCTCCGAATGGAAGAGCGCGGACTTCGTAACGGGAGACGTGACGGGAACCGGTGCGATCCATACCGGTGCAACGACGTACGCCGGTTGGTACGAGGTGCACACGGTCACGCCGGATAGCCGGGGTTACTTCTCGATTGAGCTTGGCAGCATCAATGAGTTGCCGAATCTCGCCTTCTTCTCTGCGTCCACGCTCTCAGGTTTGTATCTGCAAGTGGAAGTAAAAACTTCTGCAGCAGCAGATACGGCATATGAGTTGCTCGACAGTAATACCGATAGCACCACGCTCGATCGATCGCCCATCAATGCGCTGCCGTTCGCCCAGAATGCCGACATGATCGATCAGCGTGATATCGGCACGGGCTCCGGTTCCATTCCTCTGCTTCTCAGCGGCGGCGTACTGCCGATCGCCACGATTCCTGGCGGTACGAATAGCGGCACGTTCGTCCTTGATTTTGACAACACGCAAACCTCCGACATCGCGTTGCAATTCGGCGGCACCTTGAACAAGACATTGACGTACGACATCATCAGCAGCCGCTTTGAGTTCAATGATGATCTGCACATTCAAGGCGATCTTACATTGACCGGCTTGGTGAACGGCGTGGATCTCGGCAATCTCCAAAGTTCCACCGGCGCGTTGAAAGTATTTTCCGGCGGCGGCCTCACGATCAAGGTGTCCGGCGGCAGCTATCGCCTTGCAGGAGTGACGACGAACTACCCGGGCAACAGCGGCGTCGCCGTGACAGCCAATAGCACCAACTACGTCTTCTTTGGCTCCGGCGGCTTGGTGGTGAATACCACGGGCTTCCCGACCGATGAAAGTTATATCGCACTCGCCCAGGTGACCACCAACGCCGGCGCGGTGCATGCGATTGCGGACCGTCGCGCACTGCAATCCGATGACCGCGAGCAAACGGTAAAGCTGGTTTTGAATCCCGAGTTCGACAAGGCGAGTTACAAGGGCGATGGCACGAATAACGTGGGGCAACTCCAGATCACCAGCGAGACGGGTGCTATCCGAAACTTCTACGTATGGACCAGCACGCGGACAAGCTTGCAGGATTATGAAATCCAACTGAATATTCCCCTCTCCGAAGATTTTGTTCGCTGGCAGAGTAGTGGCGCCTATGCGCTCACGATTATGTATCGTTCCACCTCCGCAAGCGCCGCTGACAACAAACTTGATGTCTTCGTCTACGATACGGCCGGTGCGCCGGTGTCACTGAACGGCACCACGACGGATCTCGCCAATACCAATTGGACGGCTGTAGAACTCAATTTCGCCGGATCGCCGACGTGGACTGCGGGTCAGGATTTCCAGCTCAAATTGCGTGTTTCAGCCAAAGAATTGTATCAAATGCAAATAGGTGGTGTAACACTAAATTATGTAGATCTTAAGCAATAATATACAAAGAGAGTCAACGTACCCTCCGTTGTCTCTTTTCGATTTTATGCTACAATGATGGGAATACCCAAAAAAATATTTCTATGCAATTGCGTTATCTCCAGAGGTTCGGTGCGCTCGTCACAATGCTCTCACTCTTGACAAGTGGGATGCCGA
>CAYUWH010000028.1:0-8027 GCA_964448615.1 uncultured Candidatus Peribacteria bacterium | reverse complement strand
CAGAGGTTCGGTGCGCTCGTCACAATGCTCTCACTCTTGACAAGTGGGATGCCGATTGCCGTTGCTGCTACTTCATCGTGGAGTCCTACGTTGCTCGTGAATACGGAATCATTCCAGACGATCGATGAAGGTGATGGAACGACGAATATCCAAATGCGCTTCGGTCAGAATGTGCAGGAAAAATTGTTCTACGATATTAGCGGAAGAAAATTCCAATTCACGCGCGGCCTCTCGGTTGCGGGTGCTATCACGGCGACCGGCAGTATCACAGCCAGCGGTACGATTCGTACGCAAGGAAGTTTCTCGGGTCGCAGTCTCACCATTGACGGAAACGGTTCGTTCTCCGGTGACTTGCTCGTGAAAAATAGGATCACGGCGAAGGGTGCCATTTCCGGCGCCTCCTTGAATGTGTCGAGAAATGCGACTGTTTCCGGTTCGCTCAATCTCGAAGGCAACCTCACCGGTAGTACGATTAATGGCTTCGGTCTGCCATCCGGAGGTTGTAACGTTTCTACGCAAAAACTTACCTGGAACGCGGCGACCGGAAAATTCGAATGTGCGACAGATCTCAATACCGGCTCCAGCTACACTGCGGGCCAGGGGCTCTCGCTGAATGGCACGACCTTCTCCACCAACCCCGTTCTCTCAGGATCCTTACTGCGCTTCCTGACCATTTCCGGTGGCACGATCTTTGCCAAGAATACCCTCGCATCTTCTGGATCCTTGAAAGTGCTCGGCAACATGTCCGGCTCGTCGCTGACGGTTTCTCGGAATGCGAACATTTCCGGTGCACTCGTGGTGAAGGGAAATATTTCTACACATGGATCTCTCTCCGGCAGTTCGTTGCGTGTCGGCGGACCCGCAGAAATTCACGGCACCCTCACAGCGAGTGGGAACGTTCGTACCGATGGAGATCTGACGATTAATGATGATGCGGGAGCGACCGATGCCGTGCTCACCTTCGGCAATGCCACGACGAATCAAACCTTGAAATATCTGAACTCCGCGCAGAAGTTCCAATTCTCGAAGGGCTTGAGCGTGGTCGGACACTTGTCCGGTTCCTCCTTGAACATCGATGGCAATGCGACCGTAGGCGGCACATTGACGGCTACGGGTTCTATTCGGACTAAGGGCAATCTCTCCGGTAGCACCTTAACAGTGGATGGCAGCATCACGTTGCGCGGTATCACGTACAACGCCCCGACTTCTCAGAGTGCCGGTACTTTCTTGAAAACGGACGGCGCAGGAAATCTTACATGGGAAAACACCTCCGTCGGAAACGGCAGCGGAAATATCCTCTCTCTCCATCCGGAATATCCGAATGCGATTTACTTCTCGTCAGGTTCCAGCTTTATCGGCCAAATGACCGCCTCAGGTGGTACTAGTGCATTGGAGAACTCCTACGTCTGGACTTCCACGCGCGCCACGCTGCAGGACTACTGGGTCTCCGCCCGCGTACGTTTGCCGGATAACTTCTCGTCGTGGGATCCCATGAGGCCTATCCAGCTGCGCTACAAGACCGGCGTTGCCGCTGCTGCGAATAATCACGTCTCGGTGCGCATGAAAGATACGGCAGGCGCCGATGTGGTGCTGACAAACGGCGGCGGACTCGCCAACACGTCTTGGACGACTGCGACTGTCACAGGACCGCAAGCCGGCGGTACATGGACGCCCAAGGAATACTTCACGGTCTATGTGAAGCTCGCGGCGAACTCCACAGCGGGAGCCAATGCCGCTGCGGGCTTCCTGAACTTCAACTGGGAGACGACGACGCCGTAAGGATGATGATCTAACAACGTAGCCAAAAGCGCTCCCTCGGGGGCGCTTTTATGTTGCATGTTCAGAATTTGAGTGTGGTTCGCTGATCGATTTCCGTGTAAACCAATTCAGAAATATCGGCGATCACCGTGGAGAGGACATTCATATCCCATCCGCTGGTCATGATGCAAAGCAGATACGGATTGGATGGGTGATACACGATGCCGCAGTCATGTAATTGCTTTTCTCCCGTTTCATTCAAACGTTCGCCAAACTTGTGCGCGACGGTAATGCTGTGAGGAACACCTGCCACAATCCCTTTCTTGAACGTGGAGTGAGACAGTAGCTCAAGCGCCTTTTGACTCATTTCTTTATTGAGGTAAGAACCGTTGTAGAGCAAGCGGAACATCGATGCGATTTGTTTGACGGTCAAATCGTCGCTGCCGAGATTGTCTGTATTGAGGAAGCCCAGTTCTTCGAGGGTGATGAGAGTCAAAGGCTCGGTGGAACTGATGGTGTCTAGATAGGTGTTTAATGCGAGCGTCGCATTGTTGTTGGACTCCGTAATCATGTGCCAAAGCAGCTCTTCAACTGTATAACTCTCTCCCGCTACAATCGGATCCCGTGGCTTGAATTCTTGGACATACTGTTCGAGGAATGCGGATGGCAGCTCAACACGTTGTCGCAGCACGTCCGGCTGTGATTGGGCTGCTCGCAAGATAGCCAGCATAACGGGAATCTTCAGGAGGCTCGCACTGGAGAATACGTGATCTTCTTCTATGCCCATCCAAGGCCCGAACGAAAGATCGCGCAGGTACACAGATGCTTCCGTCATGTTTCCTTGAGCTTTCCAATCTTCAATTTTTTCTCGTAAGTCATTTTTGAGCTGACTGAACTCTTTTTGCTTGGCAATGGAATCCTGCTCCTCGCATCGAATCCAGGGATTCAGGAGAGAAAAATGCTGCGCACAATTTATAGTATGCTCATGGGAATCCGCCATCACCTGCACCAAGCCGAAGACGGATGCTCCTCCCAGGACGACGCCCATCAGGCCGGCCAAAAATACTGAAAGCTTCATGCTGATAGAATAAAGCCTATCATTATTCACTATACAAAAAGTATATATGCCTTGACAGTACTCAGTGTGACACTCGAAATTGTAAACGGTCAGCGACGAACCGCCGACTGTTAATACGTCTCAAACATCCGTATTTTTTCTTCGCGACTAAGTTTTACGCTCGGAATATATTTGTCCCAGTCGAAGTATTGTTCCGCTTCTTCGTGCCGGCCAAGCATCCACAGATTGAGGGCCAGGAGCATCCGGATGCGATATTCTTGAGGACTGAACCATTTACTGTGTTGGATGTGATCCAGGCTTTCTTGATACCGATGTTGTTTTGCCAACAGCGTGGCGCGCAGGATGACGTTTGCCAACTCATCCCCGCCCAATTTTTCAGCAGCTTGTACCGCTTGCTCCGCTATGTCGATGCGATTCGAACTCAGGGCAATGGCAGCAGCAACGTGATGAAGAGGGATATGGTCCCGTGTAATGCTGAGGCCCTTCGTCACCAAATCTGCAGCTTCGGGAAGCCTGGCATATTGCAGGCGGTTATTCGCCAAAAATACATAGGAAATAACACTGTTGGGTGCGTTGCGTACCAAACTTTCGCCGAGCGTCGTTTCATCATGCCACACGGCGTTACGAGGGATGAGTACAAACACGTACGAGATGAAGATGGCGATGAGTGCCACTTGAGAAACACCCGGCCACTTGCGCCACGCAAGCCACCCCACGTAGCCGCCGATCATCGCAAGCCCGATGGACGGTGCATACAGCCATCTCTCTGCGAAAAAATCGATCCCTTTACTGATCGGAATCTTCGAGAAAGGGAAATAGAGAAGGAGAAAGACAAATGCTCCGATGCCCAGCGGCGTGATACGGGTACGACGCCATAGGAGCAAGGTTGCAAAAATCACAAGTGTGACTATTCCGGCGATCGACATCCACGAAGCGAATGGCGATGCTGGCATCGGCAGATGCGCGAAGCCGTACGTTGCCGAGAGATTCCAGGGAAAGAACGTCATCGCAACCGCGACGAAGAGCAGCATCAGCGCCGTGCCCGGTATGAATTCCGGAGCCATGTATCCCAACGGGTTTTGTCCGAAATAGAGGAATTCAAATGTCGGGATCGCCTGCGCACCGACGGCTGCGGTGTGGAGAAGAAAATATGCGCCGATAGCAATGAGGTGCATCCCCAAAGGCATCCATGCTCTCAAGACCGCTTTCCAGCCTCCTTGGAGCAGCAGAGTTCCTCCGAGCAGACCTGGTACTACCAACGCGGATTCTTTGCTGAGAAAAGCGAGAAAGGCGCAACACGCGGAGGCGGCTGCCCAGACGATTCGGTATCTTTTCGATGTGTCTGTCGTCTTCAAAAAAGCGAGCCATGAGAGCAGCGCGAAGAGCGCCACCAGTATCTCGTCGCGCGCCTTGATATACGCAATGGCCTCCGTATGAATGGGCAGCACCGCAAACAAGATGGTGATGAACCATGCCAGGGATTGATGATGAAAGAGTTTTTTCGAAAGCAAGAAGAAAAGCCAGCACGCGATTGCATTTAGGAGAACGTTGACAATATGAAACGAGAGCGGAGACTCCCCGAAGAGTAGATAATTCAGCGAGAATGTGAAGAACGTGAGCGGGCGATAATGGGGATACTGCTGCATCTCTGGCAACGATGGTTGCAGCCATGTTTCCCACAGATACGAAACGTGGCGCATGCCGCCTTGCACGGCGAATTGCGCGTCGTCATAGACAAATTCTCCCCCGAGCGAATTGCCGTAAAGGATAAAACTGATGGCGACGAATACCAAAAAAACGCAGACGGCCGATTGGGAAAAGTGTCGTATCGACCAGGATGTGCGCGCATGCATGGGCCGGAGTGTACCAGATCACGTTACTCCTGTATGCGCACCGTGATCGCCGGTATGGGCACCGCCGTGACGGCCGTTGCCGCCGTGGGGAATGTGCTGGGGAATGCAGCATAGCTGCTTGAGACGCTCCAGCCGACGTTGCGCAGGGTGGTGTAGTTTGACGGGAAGCCGCTCACGGGGTTCATATTCGCCACCGCGAAGCCGCGGTGCGTATGGGCGATGCTGTTATTGTTGATGGCGAGCCAATACAATCCCGGTTGAATATGTACGGGCAGCGTGCTGTCGCCCGTGGTTGTACAACCGCTGGGGCAAATGGAGCGAACGCCGGTTGATGTGGTGGTTACCGTACCGGCATCCACCACCAACTGATCCGGATACCCGTTACCGCTGTCACGATAAATGCCCAGGCGCACCTGCGCGGAGGCAGCCGTTGTTTGAATGCTGACTGCCATGCCGTTAATCGTCATGACTTTCTGCGCGATGAAGGGGAAGGCGCGAATGGTAGCCGTCGTCGTAAGCGTCGCGGTCGTGAGCGCTGTTGCGTCTGCCGGCGATGAATACCACTGGTTCATCGTCGTGCCCATGCTCACGTATCCGCCGTTCAATCCATAGCTTGATGCATCGATAACTTGCCAGTTGGCGCCGTCACTGATGACCGTCAGTTGCTGACCGCGATTCAGGAGGCGCCAGCTCGAAACTCTGTCGATAGTCTGGCTTGAGGTGGTCGCAATAACGACCGGGCGCATGTTCGTGGCGGTCGTGGAGCTTGTTTTTTTAATCGTGTACTGACGTCCCGGAATGCCCACGGCCGTCGGCAGCGTGAGCGTGATCATCGAAGATCCCGAGGCGAAAATAATTTGGTCGCCGCCATTAATGCTTCCTGTGGCTGTCGCTATGCGCACGCTAGTGGCGAATGTGCCGCTCGAGGTAAAGGAAGAGTGCGGCGATGCAGTATTGACGCCCACTTTTTGCGTGCCGTTTGCATACAAACTGGGATTGGCGTTTCCGCCAGGGCGAACGACGAGAACGCCTGAGCTGGCCAGGCGGTTGGATGCATGAAGCGTGGAACCCGAAATAGTGCCTAGTACATCGAGTTTCGTCTTAGGCTTAGAAAGGCCGATACCGACGTTACCTGCATTACTGTTGAAGATGGTGCTCCCAGACATCGTCCAGAAGTTGGTGCCGAGGTTGTCCTGGAGCTGGATAACGGAAAGACGAGGCCTGTATGCGACGCTCGTATCCGTGTCGCACGTTATTGCATTGTGCAATGCAAACAGTTCTAGACGGTCATTAACGTTCAAATCCAGCACGTCCGTAATGGTAAAATTATTCAATTGAAGAGAACTTGCGTCAAGATTGGTGGCAACGGTAGTGACAGCGGCGCCGTTTTTGAAGAGATAGGTCAAGCTGTTGTAACTCGCGCATCCTATGTACCAGTTGCCCGTCACCAGATATTTGCCCGCTTTTTTGATGGTGATACGCCCCGATCCCGTGCTGCTGACCGCGACGTTCGCAATGTCTCCAACGTCGAACTCCTCGGTATCGAAATGGATTTTTTGCACGACACCTGTGGTAAGACTTTGCGCCGAATTTCTCGTCATTTTCGCCATATGCATGCTTCCGGTTCCGGTAGTAAGAAGCTCCCTCCAGTCCGTGTTGCCAGTACCAGAATTCTTCTTATAAAGGCGACCGTTGAAGTTGTCGGAATAGAGTGAGCCGGGGCTGGCCGTGACAATGCCTTCAGGTGAGCCGGAACCCGTGTGCACGCCGACGGATTTGCTGTTCGTCGTATCGCGAAGGGTGATCGACGGAGTATCCTGTGCCCGTGAAATGATCACCCCGGACTGGAAGCGGGCAGAGGCTTTGACATTCAAGGTTCCGGAAGAAGTGAGATCGTTATCTGCATGCAAAACCGCCCCCGAAATCGTTCCTAACGCGAAGAAGTTTCCCAGTGTCTTCAATGTTTGCGCCGCCGAACGGAACAGACTTGTATCGAAGTTTCCCCGGTATCCGAACAGAAGATGAGGGTTTTGCGCGGCCTCTGCGCCCTGCTGATTATGATCGAGCGCGAGCAGCGGGCCGCCCGCGGTGGATCCGATATACGCCCCCGTGGCCGCGGCAATGCTATTCGAGATCACAAGACTGGCGGAACCGGTGATGCTCTGCGCGAAGATATTCAGTCCGCCGGTCATAGTGTCTCCCCCCTGATTCACGAAGATCCCTTCGGCAGTAGAGTATTCCAGGCCGCCGCCCGGTCCGCCAATCGACGTGCCGCAAGAGAATTGATTGGTGGAATCATCCCAGAGGATCGAGTTGATCGCTGCATTGTCACAATCGGTCAGGCCGAATCCGTTGATCGTATTACCGAAGAGCCCGTTTTCAATGAACACGGATCCGGAAGCCGAAATGTCATGTAATGCTTTGATGGTGGAACCGGAGAGCGTGCCCGATGCGAAGAAGTTGCCCATCGTCTGCAGAGTTTGCACCGCTGACCGGAACAGGCTTGTATCGAAGGTTCCTTTGTAGCCAAACAGAAGATGCGGTGTGCGACTGTCATTTCCCTGGGAATCCAGCGCAATGAGCGCTGCGCCCGAAGTGGTGACATACACGCCGGTACCGAAGTCCGTCGTCGGCTCTGGAATCTGGATAAGATTGTTCACCGGTCCGTTTTTAATCACCGTCAGCGCGCCGGAGCCGCGGGAATAGGAGGATTCGAGATGGATCGAGCCGGAAGAGGTGATCGCTTTTTCTGCATGAAGCACAGCACCTGTGAGTGTATTGACGAGCTTAAGTCCAATGCTTCCCTGCGTGCCGTTTTGAATGTTGATCGTCAACGCCCCCGTCATCGTATCGCCTGCCACGTTCACGTACCGACTATCCCCGATATTCATCACCTGACCCGAGTTAAAGCCGCTATTGCTGCTTCCCGCTTGATCTGCCTCACACAAGAACTTCTTCGTCGTGCTGTTGTACGTCAACTTATTGCTTGTGCCATTACAGTTGTACAGGCCGAATCCCTGCAGCGTTCCTCCTGTCAGAAGGGTCGTCGCATTGATGGTGGCACCGGAGATCGTTCCTTTCACCGTAAGCGTGTTTTTTGCGAGCACATTGCCGGAGAACGATGCATTGCCATCAATGGTCAAACTCGAACCCGACAAGTTTCCGATCACGCTCACGGCTTTTGAGAACTGGAACTTCTGTGCCGAGTTCAGATACTTCAGCGTCTGATTCGCTGTCGCATTCCCAAAGGTCAATACCGCATCCGTCGCTCCTGCATCGTCATTCAACGTGAGATCGCCATCCGTTCGGACGCTGCCTGTCGCCGCGAGAGTGCCGTG
>CAYUWH010000027.1:1814-18405 GCA_964448615.1 uncultured Candidatus Peribacteria bacterium | reverse complement strand
AGGGAGAGGGGACGAGCGCTTCTTCATACGTACTATGACAAAGCCCCTTTCTCCCGGCTTGTCCTGAGCAAGCCGAAGGGTGGGGGAAAGGGGTTGGGGATAGGGGTTAAGGGCCAGATGAGGACAAAATCACACACATCGAAAAACAGCCTTCCCCCCTAAGGAGAAGGCCACTAGTGCTGCCACCGTCGGTGACAACGATTACAATCGGGACCCATTGAGCAAGTGCTGGACCTCCAGCGCAAGCCTCGTCAGGGCCAGAAGTTCTTCCGTCGAGAAGCTGGGCTTCGTGCCCTTCCTCTCGAATTCGAGGCTAAATTTGTGGACGGCGTTGTAACCGTCCACATTCTTTCGAAATGGAATGGGCGGATTCCTTTCCAGCCTGGTGAGCGCAGGCTCTTTTTCAGTTGCTGTCCACCCTGCGTTTTTAAACAGGGTGATAATTTGAAAGAGAAGGAGCTCGACCTTCTCAAAGGACATGGGCTCTGTGCTTTCACACCAGACACTGATCATCTGGTGATCGGCGAGCCCTGCTTCGCGGGGGCTTGTCGCGAGTCGGCAGGTCATCGTGTCCTGCGCGGCTGGCTCAGTGACATCTTCATACAGACAGACGCCACAATCTTTTCCGTTTGCCCCCGAGAAGCGCATTTCCTGCATTTGCGCCCCCGGCATTGAACCCTCCTTTTTTGTGCACAAGCTCCCGAACTATGCACATGTTTTGCAGTAGCCCCGTCGGGACGGGTTCGAATCTGTGAACGAGCGAACAGAACTTTGCGCAGTATGCCGTATCCGATTGAAAGTGTCTATTACAATTAATCAAATAAAGAGTCAAAGGATCTGAATTCCCGGACAGTTTTCTGACTCAGATCGGTATTTGGTGCCAACGGCATATTGTCATTATGAAAAAAATCTGCTACTATACACCTATGTCCGATCAAACGATCCGCCTGACGCTTGCAAGCCTGGGGCTCTCTGAAAAGGAAATCGATATTTATCTGTGCCTGCTGCAAGTTGGCACCGCGCCCGCCTCCACGCTTGGCGAACGAACAAACATCCAGCGTTCGACCGCACAATACACCTGTCAGCAACTCGCAAAGACCGGCATCATCCGCATGACCCAAAAAGGAAACGCTTATCTCTACAGCGCTGAACCGCCGGAAAAATTGGTTCATCTTTTGGAGAAACAGCAACAAGATCTCACCAAGAAGGAAGAGCAAGTGCATCGCATCATCACGGAACTCAAAAACATGATGAATCCGCACGCGGTCCTCCCGAAAATTCGCTTCTACGAAGGAGGCGACGGCGTGGTGGAAGCATACGAAACCGTGTTGAAAGCCGTGCATGAAAAAGGCACGATCCTCAGCTATCTCCATCCTCTGGAAAAAGAACAGGATGTCTTCGGTTTGTACAAAGAATTCTGGCGCATCTCACAAGCATTCGATGACAAGGGCATCACGAGCCTTACGATTTGCCCGCGCTCCAAGATGGCGGAAGAAATACAAAAAGATGACAATCCGCCGCAGCGCATGACGCGGCTGATCGATCCCATCGAACGCATGTGTCCGGTGGAAATCATTATCTTCAACGACTCTCTCTTCGGCGTCACGGTCGAACAGCGCCAAATCTTCGCCTACATCGTGGAGAACAAAGCGATCACGCAAATGCATCGTCATGCATTCTGGTCGCTGTGGAATTCTCTCGAAGGAAAAAAGAAGTGATTACTGCGCACTCGGCGCCTTCAGCTCCTCGAATTCCTCGTTCATGTGCTGAATTTCTTCCGCGAGACGTTGTTCTCCATGAACATCCATCGCGTTATTCTCGAACACGCAATAATACACCTGCCGATCGCGCGTGATGTTTTTACTGGGAATATATCTGCTCAGCACCCATCTTTCGCCGGACCCGTTCAATTCTTCCAAGAACCGATACACATGACCGTCGGGAGTGCGGGCATTCACATCTTCCGTGTACGTCTTTGCCGAAAGTTCCACTCGCGCAACGTAGAAATTCCGATCGCGGCATGTGAACGATACTAGGGTAAGCGGTTGCGCATCGCATGCCTCACGGACTTGCTGCAATTCTTCTTCCGTAAATTCTTTCGCGAGGTAGCTCTTTTTTTCTTCGGGCAGGGCGCGCGCTTGCAAATAGGTCTTCTGCCCTTCCATCGCCGAGCCATACGCAATGCCGCCCATGCGCTCGATGAACATCGACGATGCCGCGACATGCGGAGCCACCAAGGCGCAGTACCCGTGCGTAAAATTCCGGATCCCCGTCAGCATCACCGCTTCGGCTAATCCTGCTACTGTCGATTCGGGATTCGTCGTGAACCAATCGATATACATCGCGCCGTTGTCGAGCTGCGTCACACCAAACGACCCGAGCAACTCTCCATCATACAACGCGTAGCAAAGATACGAACGCGGGTGGGCGCAAAAAGCTTCGAAGTCCGCCTCACTTCCCTTGAATTGTTTCGCCACGATGCCGCGAATCTGATACCCGATCGGCTGCGCCATCACGTCCTTGACCGGTTGCGCCGGAACGACGTGTGCATGCGCGAATGCATACAGATTCAATTCTGCCGATTCGGAACGCGGCAACGCTTTCACGTACGTGCGCATCGCTTGGAGACGGGTGTTTTCGTTATGCAGACTTTTCGCGGCACGCGTACACCATTCCTGCGCCTGATCCGGCACCAGTTGCACCATGCCGCCTTTCATCACGGCCGACACGCCGGATGCGAGCTTCTGGGATAGGGAACGCAACATCGCGTTTGCTTGCGAAAGCATCGTTCTGAAAAATTCGATGCGCGTATGTTTCTGCGGCGAATCAGCCTGCTTTTGCAATTCCAGCATTTCTTCAATCACGTCATTGGCCGAACCGATGAGACGCGCATACGAGGCAAACACGACATCTGCTTCTTTCTTTTCCGCAAGGGCAAGCAGGACAGTTCCCATTTTTTGATCTTCAGAGCAGGCAAAAAAGGAAATAAGAAAATCCCGTTTTGCCTCATCGGATTTCCCTTTCAAAATTGCCTGCAGGCGCGTACACACCTCCGTGTCACCCGTCACCAAAAATTTCAATAATTGCAGTTTGGAACCAAACGGCAGCATTTGGAGATCAACCTCGAACATGCGCGTTGCCCATGCCACGATGACCGGCAAATGCTCCATCAACAAATGCAAATCGCGATTAACGCCGTACGGAAATTGCGTGTCGTCGATGATTTCAAGAAGCCTGATTCCTTGTCGATTATCGATAAAAATTTTAGAGGGATTCTTATAGTTTGGATCAAAAAAAGCAGCCTGCGGCTCAGTCGATTTCTCAGGCGCCCGAACCGGCGCGTCGCCGGATCCGTATGTATCTTCAAACATACCTCGTGCTTCCAATATCAATTCCAAGCGGGCAAGAATCTGCAAACTCTGAGATTGAATCAGCATGCTGCTGTGCTTCTCGAGTAGCTGCTCCAATACGGTGCGTATGGTACGAATCGCCTGAGGAGACAGCACGCCGTGCCGTGCCGCTTCGCGTGTATCTGACTCCTGAAGCGGCAATGGCAGTTGTTCGATGTAGTGGAGAATATGCAAAATTTCCTCGGGCGACCGATCGGAAAGACTGTTGATCAATTCCGGAATATCTTCCTCCTTCAGATCGCGCAGCGCCTCCATGGTGCGCCTCCGACACAGGATGCTGAGTCTGTCACGTGCAAAAAACACTTGTTGCAGATGCGAACCCACAAATAAAATGTGCCGCGCCTCCAGTGACTCTATCAGCACGCCCAACACTTCTTGGAACAAGGGAGACTCCAAGTGTTTTCGAATCGGTATCGCCAGCGCTTGTGAAAACATGGTGCGATCCACGATAGAGATTGCGAGCTCTTCCAAAAACCAACCCGCGAGCAATGAATGTGGCACGACATCTTTTTCGGAAAGATGCGCCATGTTGCGCAGCTCTTGCCACACCGTGTCCTTGTTGATGTGCGCATGCATCCCCGTGGTCAGCAATTGATCGATGTGATCGCGAAACGCCCTTCGAATGAGAAGACCGTCAAGCTCGGAAAACACCTCGGAATGGCCATCCGAATCGCCGCCAGCCTCTGGGAGTCGGTTCTCTGCGCTTATAATAGTATTATACCACAAATGTGAGCAATATACACATTAATGTGCCGAAATTACGCCCTTGCCGGAATGTCCAATATAAGCGGTTTATGCCCTGTTATAGCCAAAAATTGCTCCACACCCTCATGGGAAAGCACCACGGTTCCCGTGTTTCGCAGCGGATGGGACTGTACTTCATCAGCAGCCCAAACGGCTGCATCAATCACCACTTCCACCCGGTGTTCCGTGTCACACATCAGACCCAGCATCGTCACCGATCCGGGTTCCACACCCAGAAATTCTTTGAGGCGTTCCTCGGATGCAAAACTGAGTTTATCCGCACCGATCAAACCTGAAAGCGCTTTCAGATCCGCGCTTTTTTCATGACCGATCACCACGAGGAAATGCCGATCACCTTTTCGGTCTCGCAGAAATAAATTCTTGGTCGGACATCCAGGCATGGGCGGCAATCGTTCCGATTCCTCGCACGTAAATACGGCCTCATGTTCAAATTTTTTATACGGAATTTGATGGGTTTCTAATAAGGAAAAAATGGGTTCCATATTTGGATTATACCAATAACGATGGCGGACGAATGGTTTTCGTAAACCATTGTTGTGGGTGCAAAATTTGGCCGTTCACATCATCCCTGCAATGGGCAATCGTGATGATGTAGAGACGTGCAAATTGCACGTCTCTACATCCAAATTTTGCGCCGACGTCGCCATTCCGGTTCCACGTTAACGAGGTGCCGACGCCCTCTTCAGCCGATCCAACACCGCCGCCCATTCCTCGGTATCCGGCGGCATTTCAACAAGAATATGTCGCACCCCTGTTTCATCGAGCGCGTGTAACGCATCGTAGAGAGCGGCGGCATATCCCGCCGCATCGTGCGGCAACATGCGCGAAGGCACGCCGTCGATCGGCTGCTGAGTGCGCAACATGCACGCAACAGATGCTCCGTGTTCCCGCAGAGCATGCACAGATGACTCCATCTGTCCTTCCGGGTACACCGGAATGCAGTGCACCATCGCACGCGGCGCATAGTGGCTCTGCATCTGGCCGGGAGATATCAACGTCCGTGTTTCGTCATGAACATCCGCATCGATCCGCACAGGACCGATGACGGCTTCGATCTCCGCGCGTGAAACGGGTCCGGGACGGCGGATCATTGGCGGCGTCACCGTCAGATCGAGCACCGTGGATTCCAATCCCCTCTCGGCAGAGCCCGCATCGATGATGCCATCGATGCTTCCGTCCAATGTTTTGAGCACGTGCGCCGCAGTGGTCGGCGATACGGAACCGGATAGATTCGCGCTCGGCGCCGCAAGCGGCACACCCGCTTCGCGGATCAATGCGAGCGCGATCGGATGCAACGGCATGCGCACCGCCACCGTCATGCCGCCCGCCGTCACGATCGCGGGAACAATCTCCGATTTTTTGAGAATCATCGTGAGAGGTCCGGGCCAAAACGCATCGGCAAGTTTCTGCGCCTCGGGTGTCCATGCGTTTGTCAGTGCTTTCGCCTGATCCATCGTCGCGACATGAAGAATCACCGGATTCGTGGCCGGCCGGCCTTTCGCGGCATAAATCTTCGCCACCGCATCACTGTCCAAGCCGTTCGCACCGAGCCCGTACACCGTCTCCGTGGGAAACGCGACAAGTTTTCCTTCGCGCACATACGCCGCCGCTTCTTGGAGAAGCGCGAACGAAGGATGCGCCGGATCGATAGTCCAGAGGTGCGTCTTCACAGAAATGCATCATACATGAACACTTTTTGTACTCAAAGTTTTGTGCTATTCTCAGCGCATGGTTAAGACTATCTTCACCAAACATCCGCAGAAGGGGCGATCCGGGCGCGAAATCAGTCAGGAAAAATACGACATTATCCGCATCGCACTGACGGAAACACTCGCTCTGAAAAGCCCCCTCACTCATGAAGAACTGATGCGAGGCATCGAGCAACGCTTGAGCAAAACGCCGTTCCCGGGCGATGTGCGCTGGTACGGCGAAACCGTGAAGCTGGATTTGGAAGCGCGGAAAATTATTCAACGCTTGAAAGAAGGAAAAAAAGATCGCTATCAGCTGTGGCCTGAGTTGCCGATTTGATTACAATCAATGTGTGGAACTCGAGCATTTTTTCGCCTGCCCCTTTTGCAACGAGCCGATTTCGATGGTGCTCGACCTTTCCGAAGGCGGACAAAGCTACATCGAGGATTGCCAGGTGTGCTGTCGTCCGATTGTCATCCGCTATGAGTGCCTGCATGCGCAACTCCAGTCATTCTCCGCGGATGCGTCGTGATGTTATCCAGTCCGCTCGTTGCAGCTATTTACTTGAATGGAATTGAAGGTAAGGCAGGTAAGGAACGTACAGCAGGTACAAGAAACCTTTCTTACATTCCTTACGTTCCTTACTTTTCTTTCGGTGGCAAGAATGCATAACTCAGGAGCAAGCCGGCAATTCCCGCGATGACGATCGAGCCGGTCCATAAATGAATGGTCCACCACGTGCCGCCGAACAGGAACATGATTTCAAGGAAGTACGCCAAGAACAGCGCGAAGGGCACTATGAATGCAAATATTCTGAACGATCGCTCGTTGCCTGCGACCGGACGTGCATGTGCTGCGTAGTAATCTGCCACAAGACCCGCGGCGAGACCCGAAAGCACAATCACCAGACCATCGCGCATGAAGGCCATTGCCAACACATTGAGCGCACACAGCAGAGTGAAGCCGCCCCACGCGATTTTTCCTGCACGCTGCACGAGGAAGATGCATCCCATCAGGAGCATCGTTTGGAACAGATACCCGGTGATCGCCAAGGCGCGGATCCGTTCCGCCATATCGGGATCCGTGGGGAGCGTGCCCGCCGGACGCAATTCGATGAAGTGATTGTATTGCGTCATGAATGTCAGCAAGGAGAGTGTGAACGCGAGCGAGAAGAGCATCGGGAGCTGGCTCACCAGCGTCTCTTTTGCGGACGCACTGGTTCGTGCTAGCCATGCACGCAATGGGCCCGTCACCATCAGGAGAAGACCGATTGCAAGCAACAAATGCGTAGGGCTCAGCAATGCATCAATATCTGCTTCAATGCCGAAGACCTGATGCCAGATCATGTCGCCGATGCCTCCCACAAAAAAGACGGCGGCGCCGGCAACGGACCATCCATACCCTTTCGGAATTGCGCTCATCCACGAAGATTTCGGCGTTTTCCTCTGCCAGGTGATAAACAGCAACGAGAGCGTGAGCACCGCATATCCAGAATAAAAAAGCGCATGCCACGGCGTGAAAAATGTTTCGAGGGAGGAATCAAGATGATTGTGCGCCCAACCGTCGACGTAGAGGCCGCCGACAAACCACAATGAAGCAAGAACAATGATCCATTCTTCGGACGGCAAAAGAGTGTTGGATGATGAGCGGCGGAAGAGTTTCATGGTACGTATGATAGACGATGATCAACTCATGTTCTGTTGATATTCTTCGCCTTCTTGTTGTTTTGCGTCCTCTTGTATCTTCGCTTTGTCGATCAACGTTTCCGCTGTGTCACTTTCCGTAGATCGCTGAATACCCTGCTCCACTAGTTGCACATTGGTCTTCGTGGCAATCAGCGGCACTGTATTCGGCTCTTCTTTTTTCTCCGTCTCTTCGTCACGCTTGCGATCATCGCTCACGATTTTTTGCGGAGAAGCGTTCGGGTCCACTTGCGTGCGCAGCATCGCGCGCTTGAGGGCAAGCAAGTCGCCCTTCTGTGCCGCTTTGCGCTCGCGCTGCTCCTGTTTACCATGATCCGCTCGAGTCAGATACTCGGCGCTGGACCGCGATGGCGTTTCGTCATCATCCTGATACAGCATGTAAAGAGAGTAGCACAAAAGCCCCCTGCGTTTAAAAATGCACTGATATTTGTTGGTGCGCCCGGCAGGAATTGAACCCACGACCTCCTGGTTCGAAGCCAGGCGCTCTATCCAGCTGAGCTACGGGCGCACTTGAGAAAGAAATATAATGAGCGAAACATGTGCCCAGACTGCCTGTCCACCGTAGTCCGTCTCAGCGGACGAAGGTGGAAGCGACGGGCGCACGCATCTTTATAATACCAGCAATTCTCTTCAATCGAGCTTCGTTTTATTGGCGCCTGCCTTTTGCCATTTTTCGAACACATTTTTTATTCAAACTTCCATTCATCACACAGACCAAAATTGACTTTGCCCCTGCAAAGGGTAGAACTATTGGGATCTTTAGACATCATCAAGGACGGGGTACATCTGGGCGCTAAGGTCAGCACCCAGATCCACCTCGTTCGAGAGAAGGAGATCGGTCCGATGACTCGTACCACATCATTCGATGGTCTGCAGATGCCGACCGCACAGGAATTCGCGGCAATCGCCGCGAAGCACCTGACGCAGAACAAGGATGTTCAGCAGGGATTCATGCCGATTCTTAGCGAAAAGCTCAGCAGCAAGAAGCTACTGTACCACGAGATCGCGGCAGGCCTCATCGCGGCGGCCGACGAATTCCTCCAGCTCAAGCCCACGGCCAGACGTAGCCTGCTCATCGACATCGGCAAGCAGCTCCTCAATCATACGCTCAATAGCGGCGACCGCTCGCTGCGAATCGAGAAGGAGCTGGAGTTACTGCTGAACAAGACCACCGCAGAGCATCCCGCCGAAGTCTGCCCCCTTAAGGCCACTGCCTGATCCCTCCTCGAACCCGGGGCTACAGCAATCGCTTTAGCCCCACCTTTCACATCACCGAATTATATTTCAATCCCTCAAAGGAAGGGTTTGCTGACGCGCGCGCCAGCAATCCCCTCCCTTGAGGAGGAAGTGTCACAACCCACAACCCAAGGTCCATCGCCATGGTTCCCCCGCAACGACCCAGTCGGAAGTCCGACGTGCCGCAGTACGGGCGCACGCTCCGGCAACCTCGGCGCATCTCGCCGAAGCGGAAAATAATTCAGACGCCGCCAGGGCCGCGTCAGCTCGCAATACTGCAGCTCATCAAGCGTGATCAGGAAGAAGGCAAGGCGGACGGCGTGCTCGCGATGCGCACCTGGAAACAGGCGCGCAAACCGCGCCAGGACGGGCGCACCGAGTACATGCTGATGATCCCCGGTCTGCTGATGCGCTATCTGCGCACGGTGCATCGCACGACCATCAGCAAGGAAGTCATGATGAAAGCCGACGGCAGCATCGTCGCCATCATTTCATCGTTCGGTGCGCGCCCGATCGTCATGGGCCCGGTACTCCTCAACGCGCAGGATGCGCAGTGACACCCCCCAAGGAAGGCCCCCCTCTGTCCCGCGCGGACAGAGGGATTTTTGTTTTACCTTAATTGAATGCCTGCACGCTCTGCACAGCGGCGTGATACGTGAAGAAAAACAGCGCAAGCATCACGAACAATGCCATGAGGGCATATTCGCTCTTGACCGTCTTCGTAAGGGAACTGGTCTTTGCCATAACGAGATTGGTATGGATGTACGATTACCCTCTCATTATAGCGAAAAGGCACGAGTATGTAAATCTTACTTGCCAAATCCTATTCGGCTCCCAGCGACAAATTTTCCACCAAATCGGCAATTTGCTCCTGTGATGCAGGTTGAACGTTCTCCTGAAGAGTCACGGCCATCACATGAATGGTCCTGCCGCTTCTCCTGTTCTGGAAGGAACGAAGCCTGTGCAATCGGTAAGTCCACATATAATTAGTGAGAGCGGCGGAACAATCTATGCAAGCTGATACCAAGCATCATCGATACGATCAGTATGACAAACTGCAGGAGTTCGTTCAACATACGGAGGACGCGGAAGGAAGTAGGAGGGGGAGGAAGATGTTCCGCAGCCTATTGAGTACGCATCAAAACTACAAGAAAAAAGGGCGGAATTTTGGTAAGAAAAACCGATTTGGAGCGTCCAACCGGTTTGAGCAACTAAATGACTACATCTTGGTGCAGCCAATTTGCCAAAGCCAGATTATCCACGATCTTCCAGGCGGCCCACCTTATCCATCAGAGCACTGTGCTGTACACGGTTGCGGCGACTGCCACGACTCGCACTGGCAGAAGAAGCACCGTGCTGCGAAGAAGAGGACGAATCACGACGGACAAGCGAGAAGAACAAGTTCATACCGGTTGGGGGAATGTATGTAGATTTACGCTATTATTATAACATATTTTACTATAAAAAACAACACCCCTGTGGGGGGTGTCGTTTCATCTCATGAGTGAGACGACTATCTCTTTTTCTTTTTCTTGCTGGCCGAGGCCCTCTTGACCTTCTTTGCGGCCGGCTTCTTTTTCTTCGTCACCTTCTTTTTCTTCTTTACCATGATGCGGCTGGGGAAAGAAATAACAGTGGATAAAATTGTAGATCGATTGTGAGAAATGTGAAGTAGTTCATACGGCGTCGAAAAAAAATTGTGATGTCTTATCATTCACAAAAAATTTTCTGAAAAAAAATTACACAAAAAATGTCACCCTGAGCTCGCCTGTCCTGAGCAAAGACGAAGGGTGACATTTTTCCAGTGCGAAAATTATTTCATCTGCAATGTGTAAATTGTTTTCTCGTGACGACCGTTTTTACGAATGACGCCGACGTAGTACGAACCTTTCGGGAACAAAAGTTTTTCATCGCACGACGGACTTTCGAATCCGAAAATGTCGACATCGGACATCGGATACAGGATGCACGACGCGTTGCCATCGTTCACGAGCAAGACTGTCATTTCTTTGTCTGCAGCGAGCGTGAACTTGTACCAATCCGCCATGTCGCCAACGTCCAATTGATCGGATCGCGGCTGCGTTGGAAGAAGAGTTTTTGCCTCAGAGAAGCCATCGTTGTTATCCCCCTTCATCGTCTTTACCTCAAGAGTATACACAGCATCGTTCGCAGTGGGCTGCAATTCCAGTTGATAGCTTCCGGGCGCAAGTTTGGTGCGGAGTTGGCACAGCGCAGTCTCCTCATAGCCGAGGTAGTACTCATCGGAGAAACCATCGGATTTCAGGTTGTAGAGACGGCAGCTGACATGCTCATCAACGAACGAGCCGCCGAGTTTTACATCCACCGAGATCATCATGGATGTGGTGAGCGTGAAGCGATACACCGCGGGCGCTTTTTTCTTGAAATTGCCGCTGACACTCGAAGGAATGACAAGATCTTTCACCGGCGTGCTCGCCGTAGATGATGCGGCTGATGCACGGCGCGATGCCGTCGCACCGGCCGATGATGTCTGCTGATTCATCATCGAACTGTTCGCCGCTGACGTGACGCTCGCGCCGCTCGGCGGGAACAACGCATGTTCGATCATCGCGGCGGTTTCACCGCGCAGCGATGGAGACTGCGGGAAAAAATTCTTCGCGTTCGTTCCGGCGATCGGCAGAATTTTTTTCTTCAATGCCGTCACGAGGTACGGACCGTACCACTCCGAAAGATTCACGTCCGTAAATGTCACGAGCGATTTATCTTCCGTGGCGACTGCGGATGGCACCTCGAACCCGAACACGGTCGCGATCATCTTGAGCGCCTCAACATGATTCAGGGCATTGTTGGGCTTGAAGCCTCCATCAGGGTATCCCTTCACATATCCCTTTGCGGCCGCGTCACACACATAAAGTTCATACCAGCTTCCGGGCTGCACATCGCCAAAACAGCCTCGCTTGGAGGCATCGGGCGTTTTCCCGGTTGCTCGGTAGAGCATCGCCAGCATTTCCGCGCGGTTCACGGCCTTTTCCGGAAGAAACGTCCCATCCGGATTGCCGCTGATGATTTTTAACCCAGCCAATCTCTCGACGGATGTTTGATACAAATGCCCTTCCGGCACATCGGGAAAGAGCGCTGCTTTTACGGGAGAAGCAAGAATGAGCTGAGAGACGGCCAGCGCGAGCGCGCCGAGCGACCACGAGATACGCATAAACAAGTGGAGGGAGGGAATGCGGTGGAACCGTACCCTGAACACTTTCGTTACTCAATAAAAGCACGCGATGATTGGCTGGAGAAGAGAAGGAGAATGTAGTGATGCTACAAAACAGGCGTCGATCAGCGGAGAGCCATGACTCTCCGCTGCGCATGTTATGCATTCCTTATCTTCTCCAGCTCTACCAATGATTGCAGCACCGCGAACGCGGCTTCTTTTCCTTTATTATTCTCACCAATGGATCGCGCTCTTGCTTGCTCCAAATCATTCACATAGAGCACTTCGTACGCAAAGGGCATTGTGAAATCCATTTGGATATCCATCATCGCGCGCGTCACCTCTTCCGCTAGCAGCCGCGCGTGGTGCGTATCGCCTTGGACGATGATGCCAAATCCGATCATGGCATCGACCTTTCCGCTCTCGGCCAGCGCGCGCCCGAGCAGCGGCACTTCAAAGGAACCGGGGGCAACCGCGAGTGGAATGTTCTCTTCTGCAATCCTCGCCTGCAATAACATCTCCTTCGCGCCTTTCACCAGCGCTTCGGTCTCTTCCTTATAATAGGGGGCATACACGATGCCGATGCGCCAATCAGAACGGACGCCGGTGGGGATGGGGAATTGTTGACCGGTTTGCATGATGGGATTGTATCAGAAATTTTTAGCAACCGCCCCTCAACCCCAACCCTTCTCCCTCAGGGAGAAGGGAGCACTATTACTAACATTGCGAGATTATTGTAGGAATACGACATTCACCCAATCACATGCTTAATGAAAGTCACCTTCTCCCTCAGGGAGAAGGCCGGGATGAGGGGGTGATATCATTTTTGTGCCAACCGCAACATCAACATATGGTGCAATCCACGGAGGAACATATCGGTCTCGATGTTCACCATATCGCCGGGTTGCAATGCGCCAAGGGTCGTCATCTCCAAAGTATGAGGAATAAGCGCAATGGAACACACACTATCTTCAATACCCGCGACCGTCAGCGACACGCCATCAATCGCGATGGATCCTTTGAAGATCACGGCCGGAAGAATAGCGGATGGAATTTCGATCGAGAGAATCCAGCCGCCACCATCGACGGTGCCGCCATTGGCGACGACTGTTGCAACGCCTTCCACATGCCCTTGCACGATATGGCCCTCAAAACGTGCATCCGCACGCATCGATCGTTCAAGATTGACCTTGTCGCCCTTCTTCAAGCCACCGAGCTTCGTGCGATTCCACGTTTCCTCCACTACATCAAAGGACATCATGTCATCATCTATCCCCACGACCGACAAGCACGCTCCAGATACGCAGATACTCGCACCACGCTTGAGGTCGCTAAAACCTGCAGGTCTCTTGAGGACAAGCCCGTCATCGCTCTTCTCGAGAATTTCGGCCGTTGTTTCAATGATTCCGGTGAACATGAAGGCATGGTAGCGGATGACTTCGGGAATGCACGGATGTTTTTTTGAATACATTTTTTGATCAAATTCAGGAACCACTTTCAGAGCACAAGCAGCGCATAACCCTGGACATAACGCAAAAAATCGGCTAGACTCAGGCGTCGCCCTCGCGCCGCCGCGCCGGGGAATTTTTGTTGTTTCTGCATTTCTTGCTTATGGACAGTATCATTGTGAAGGGTGCACGCATGCACAATCTTAAGAGCGTTGATGTCACGATTCCTCGGAATAAATTGACCGTGATCACGGGAGTTTCGGGATCGGGAAAATCGACACTCGCATTCGATACGATCTTCGCCGAAGGACAGAGACGCTACGTGGAGAGCTTGTCGGCCTATGCACGCCAATTCATCGCACAAATGGAGAAGCCGGAAGTTGATAGCATCGAAGGCCTGAGTCCTGCGATTTCCATTGACCAGAAAACCGCGCCGCGCAATCCCCGCTCCACCGTGGGAACGGTGACGGAGATTTATGATTACATGCGTCTGCTCTGGGCGAAAATCGGAAAAGTACACTGCACGACCTGCGGCAAGCTGCTCGAGCGTCAGACCTCGAGCCAAATGGTGGAGACAATCGCGGCGTTGCCGGAAGGAAAAAAGATTTACCTGCTTGCGCCGTTGGTGCAAGGACGCAAAGGCGAGCATACGAAGATCATCGATTCGATTCGCCGGGAAGGATTCGTGCGCATGCGCATTGATGGAAACATCGTGACGACCGATGAAGAAGTGGCATTGGATCCAAAGAAAGTCCATACGATTGAGATCGTCGTCGACCGCTTGGTCGTGCGCGATTTGCAAGCAAAGGAAGGAGAAACCAACCCCCATCGCACACGCCTGGCGGATTCGATCGAGCTCTGTCTCAAGAAGGCGGAAGGCACCTTGATCGTACTCGATGCCGATAGCAACGAAGAGATGCGTTTCTCGCAGACCTTCGTCTGTCCCGATCATCCGAATCAGGATATTCCCGAACTCGAACCGCGCAGCTTTTCTTTTAATTCGCCGCATGGCGCCTGCAGCGTTTGTCACGGTATCGGATCGATTTTGCAAGTAGACGAAGCGTCCGTGATTCCGAATAAAACACTTACCCTGGCAGAAGGCGCGATTCATCCCTGGACCACTTCCGCAAGCCGCATGGGCTTCATGACCAATGTTCTTGAAGCACTCGCGGAGCATATTGGCTTCAGCATGAATGTGGCCTGGAGCAAGCTCTCCCCCGAACATCAGCAGATGATTTTACACGGATATCCTGAGCAACTATCGGTGCGCGTGGAAGCGGGAAGGATGGGAACGAACGTGTATCGCACCACCTACGAAGGCGTGATCCCGAACTTGCAGCGCCGCCACACTGAAACCGATTCGAGTTACGTGCGTCAGCAAATTGAAGAGTACATGCTCGAACTCCCCTGTCCCGACTGTAAGGGACAGCGTTTGAAGAAAGAAATTCTCGGCGTGACGGTCGGGGAAAAAAACATCGTCCAAGTCACGGACTTCAGCGTCGATGAGGCGGGAACGTATTTCAGTGCGCTGCAATCTTCCCTGAGTACGTACGAACTCACCATTGTGAAAAAAGTGCTCGCGGAAATCAGCGCGCGCCTGCTCTTCTTGAAAAATGTGGGGCTCACGTACCTCACGCTATCGCGCTCTGCATCGACACTTTCCGGCGGAGAAGCACAACGCATTCGCCTGGCGACCCAGATCGGTTCCGCGCTCGAAGGAGTGCTGTACGTTCTCGATGAACCGTCGATCGGCTTGCACCAGCGCGACAACTCTCGCCTCATCGAGACCATTACGAGACTGCGCGATCTCGGGAACACCGTGATCGTGGTGGAGCACGATGAAGAGACGATGGAGAATGCCGATTACCTGCTGGAGATCGGACCCGGCGCCGGCAAGTACGGCGGCAGCGTGGTTGCACAAGGAACGGCGCAAGAACTCATGAACAATCCGACATCGGTGACAGGCCAGTATCTCAGCGGGAAAAAATCGATCGAGACGCCGAAGAAGCGCCGTGAAGGCAGTGGAAAATTCGTGACGATCAAAGATGCGCACCATCACAATTTACGCCATGTGGATGTGGCGCTCCCGCTCGGAACATTGATCGGCATCGCGGGCGTATCCGGCTCGGGGAAATCAAGCTTGATCCACGGCATCCTGGCTCCGGAGTTGCTGCGCGTTCTCAATAAAGCACATGCCAAACCGCAAAATGTGGGAGGATTCGACGGATTGCAGCATTTAGATAAAGCAATCGTCATCGACCAATCCCCCATCGGACGCACGCCGCGCTCCAACCCCGCGACGTACACCGGCATCTTCACGGATATCCGCGACATTTTCTCCGGCACGCCCGAGGCGAAAATGCGCGGCTACCAACCCGGACGCTTCAGCTTCAACGTCAAAGGCGGACGCTGCGAAGAGTGCGAAGGAGATGGCATGAAGCGCATCGAGATGCACTTCCTCCCCGATGTGTTCGTGACCTGCGAAGCGTGTCACGGCCAGCGTTACAACCGCGAAACACTGGAAGTCACCTACAAAGGAAAGAGTATTGCGGAGGTATTGGATATGACGGTGACCGAGGGCGCGGAATTCTTCTCCGCGATTTCCACGCTCAAGAAAAAATTGCAGACACTCAATGATGTAGGACTTGGGTATTTGCGCTTGGGACAGAGCGCCACCACACTCTCTGGCGGAGAAGCGCAACGCGTGAAACTCGCAACGGAACTGCTGCGCCGCTCGACCGGTCAAACATTCTATATTCTCGATGAACCGACGACGGGCCTGCACTTCGATGACATCCGTAGGCTGCTCGAAGTGTTGCAGCGCTTGGTCGATCGCGGAAATACGGTGCTTGTGATCGAACACAACCTCGACGTATTGAAATCCGTCGACCATATCGTGGATCTCGGACCCGACGGCGGAAGCGGCGGCGGATACATCATCGCCACGGGTACGCCGGAAGAAGTCGCACAAGAAGAGAAGAGTTACACCGGGCAGTATCTGAAGAAGCTTCTTACGAAGAAACGATGAAAGAATTAATAATTGATAATGTAAAATTGAAAATTACTATAAAATTGGGAAGTAGATCACGAGAAGTGACGCTTTCCAATTTTTAATTTTCAATTCTCAATTTTAAATTTCCCCATGGTTCC
>CAYUWH010000027.1:0-1714 GCA_964448615.1 uncultured Candidatus Peribacteria bacterium | reverse complement strand
TCATTAAAGCCGGACTTAATCCTGATTCCCGGGGATTTTCTCTTCGATGAACATGCATCGATGGAAGGACTCGCACCTCTCTCACAGTTACAGGCGCCGCTTGGTGTGTACGCCGTCGCAGGCAATCATGATGCGGGGCATTTCGTGGATATGGATGGCGAGTGGCTTGATGCGACGGACCGCACCGATGAACTCGAGCGGTATCTGAACACGCTTGGCATTCCGATGTTGCGCAATCGCTCTGTCATTCTTGAAAAAAACGGCGCGCGTTTCGCACTCGCCGGCATCGATGATCTGTGGGGGAAGAGCTGCGATCTCGATGCGGCCTTGCACGATGTGCCGCCGGAATTACCGCTGATTCTGCTCACGCATCATCCGGATACCGTGCTCGATCCGCGCGTGCTGCGCGCAAACCTGATCATTTGCGGGCACACGCATGGCGGACAAGTTTGTCTTCCCGGTGGCTGGCCGCTCGGCGGCATTCCATCGGTAACAGGGAGAAAATATGCGCAGGGACTTCACGCCATCTCAGAACGCACCTCACTCTTCGTCACGCGTGGTGCGGGGGAAACACTCGCAAGATTGAGATTCTGCTGCCCTCCGGAAGTCGTGTTACTGGTGTGACACACAAAACGTGATTTTCGCTTTCTCTTCTGTCAAGTAAGCCAAAAATCCAATTCTCGTAGTACTCTTTTGCCATAAAATAGTGTATAATGATCCTCAATGTCCTGGCCAGAATTCAGCTCCACTCTGCGGCATCTGCAAGTACGCGAAAGGGAACGCGTAAAACAGGCATACGAGCTTGGATTTACGGTGCATGATGGGCAACTGCGCAAATCGGGAGAACCGTTTTTTTCTCATCCAATCTCTGTGGCCACAATTCTCTCGGATTGGGGCGCGGATGCCGATACGCTGATCGCGGCATTGCTCCACGATTCGGTGGAAGACACGCCGCTGACGCTTGAGGAAGTGCAAGAGAAATTCGGTCCGACGGTCGCCACGCTCATCGAAGGTGTCACGAAACTCACGGCCGACGAATTCGGACATAAGCCCACACTCGATGAAGCGACGGAAACACTGCGAAAAATGTTCCGCTTGATGGAGCACGACGTGCGCATCATCGTGATCAAGCTCGCCGATCGCCTGCACAACATGCAGACGATCCAATTCCTGAAACCCGATCGCCAGCAAGCGATCGCGCAGGAAACGCTCGATATCTACGTGAAGGTCGCTGAACAGCTTTCGATGCAGGATCTCAGATTGCGGCTGGAAGAACTCAGCTTGCACGTGCTTGATACACAGCTCTATAAGGAGCTGCTTCAGTTGCGGGATGGCAATAAAATCAAGGGAAGCGAAACGGTTGAACACATCACGCATCAGCTCGAGCAATCACAATTTTCCTCGCCCTCGATCCGCATCCTGCATGAGCAAAAAAGCTGGCAGCAGCTGCGTCTGCAATTTGAAACGCATGGTGCCGCGGTGACAGGTATCCCGTCACTGATCATCGCAATTATCTGTAAAAGCATCCCGGATTGTTACTACATGCTCGGCACCTTGCATCAGATTTGGCAACGCGAGGCGCTTTCGTTTCAGGATTATATCAACTCTCCGCTGCTCAACGGGTATCGCGGTTTGCATACAACCATCATTCTTGATGACGGCACGCGTATCCGCTGCAAGATCCGCACCGAGGAGATGCACGCGTACACCAAGC
>CAYUWH010000026.1:1230-18536 GCA_964448615.1 uncultured Candidatus Peribacteria bacterium | reverse complement strand
GTTGCTGCGCCGTAGGCGACTGTTCCTGAGGGGCAGTTGATGTCGTAGAACGTGCGGGATCCGAGCGATCCTGCATAAATGCGTTCCGTGCGTGCGCCGAGTGTGCCGTTGCTTTCCAATTTGGCGCAGATGATGCCAAGTGCATTGGCAACGTCGCTATTACCACGATCGGAATCCTGGTACCCGATACTCACCACCACGTAACCCGCTGGACAGCGAGCTGTGCCGCCAATGAGCGGCCTGTTGTGAGAATCTGAATTGACATTGAGCACGCTCTGGCCGAGTGAGATGGTATTTCCCGTTGTATCACCAGCAGCGAATGCTGGAAGCATCGCTTGTGTGGAGAGCAGTACTGCCGCTGCCATCAGGGCTGCAGCCATTGGACGGTGCTTCATAAGACGTAAAGGAAAGTAAACAAAAGGGCCTATAATATGTATAGAAGACGAAACCGGCAACATTTACTGTTCTCCAAATAGACAATAATATAGTTTTATTGTTATGTATAAGCCGAAAATAGGTGGCAACAAATAGTTGTCATCACCTTGGTTTTCCGGTACTATTATTGCATGAATGCAATCAAAGCTGTCTTGGCCGATCTTGGTCTTAGTAACCAAGAAATCACCTTATATCTCGCATTAATGCGTGTTGGCAGCGCTCCGGCTTCGGTTCTCGCCCAGCGTGTCGGGATGGTAAAAAGCACGGCACAGTACACGTGCAAACAAATGAAGAAGAAGGGGATAGTCACCATGACGGAAAAGGACAATACCTATCTGTACACGGCCGAGCCCCCGGAGAAGCTTTTGTTGCTTTTAGATCGTCAGCGTCAGGAGATCGGGCGCAAGGAACAAGCCGTGCAAGGCGTGCTGGAGCCGCTGCGTCGCATGATGAACCCGCATTCCACATTGCCGCGGGTACAATTTTACGAAGGCAAAGATGGTATGATTGACCTCTACGAAAAAATTCTGGCGATGCGTTCTCGTATCGACAGTTTTGAAGACAAGGGTGACATGGAAAAATTCATTCCCGACTACTGCCGCGAATTCATTCGCAAGCGCGTGTCGCTCGGCACGTGGAATCGCGTGATTTGTCCCACGGTGAACATCATTAATCCGGACAAGCCGGCCGAGTTGCGCCAGACACGTTCGATGCCGCTCGAGATGTTTCCGTTCACGGGCGATATCAAAATATGCAAAGACTTGGTGAGTATTTTTTCGTTCGATCACAATACAGCCGTCGGCATCGCGATCCGCCATGCGGATATCGCGGATAACTTCCGTGTCTTGTTTGAGGCGTTCTGGAAGTTGCTGGAGAAACGTTAAACGCCCTGTGCGAGCATCGCGCCCTGTGCGACTTCGTGTGCGATCTCACCGTTCTGCGTCAGTTGCTGCAAATACTCCGTGTTCATCGTGAGTTCATCAAGCAGCTCAAAATGATACAGGGCGCCCGTGCGCGGGTCGGGGGGCAGCATGTTCGCGGGATCTTGGAAATACGCAATCTTGGCCGGATCTTTCGTCATCACCACAGCAAGCGGGACTCCCTGATTGCCTTGGTGCCAGTCTTCGCGTTCGAATGCCGGTCCGATCATGACGCCGATCTGCAGATCCGGATATTCCTGCCGCAGGTCTCGTTGAATCTGCTGCCACTCCGCGAGTCGATACCTCTTTCCATCGTTGCAACGGATGCTATCGCAGAGCAATACGCCGTTTGTGCTCAGTTTCTTGGCAATCATCTTCATGAGTTCGATATATTCTTTTCCGCGTTTATACACCAAGGAACGCACGCCGAGCGCGACATCGATCTGATCGTCGGCCAGTTTTTCAACTTGCTGGAAATCTCCCACCATGACGCCGATCGGATAGGCTGGCATGTGCTGAAGCACGCCCTTCTTGGTGTCGAGAAAGTCAGCTGGCTTGCTGCCGAGCGCCTCGAACGCAAAGCGGAGGAGGGGATTTGTTTCCGGAGCCACTTTCTGGATGACATGCGGATAATAGGCCTTGTGGCCGTTGTGGCTGCTGATCGTGCTCGGAACCTGCGTGATGTGTTCGAGGTCTTTTGCCTTCTCGCAGAGGATTTCGATGAGCGATTCAGGATCTTCCGTGATCCGTTTCATGGCATCTGTATCGTATTCGAACATGTCGTCAGGTGTTTGCCCCTTTGCGGTTTGTCCGCGCGCGATCACCACTATTTTATAGAGGAAGTCTGCGATAAAACGGATGTCGGCAGCCGAGAGATGGAGATCGTCCGGGCATGCTCCGTGCTCTTGTGTATAGAGTGCGCGTGCTTGGGCATCCAATGCCGGCGCATTGAGCAGCGATTCCAAGAGCGTGCCGAGTGAATAATAGATCTTGTCACAGATGGCCATGTCGATCGCATTGATGCCGCTGCTGGCATATCGTTCTTCTTTGTACATGCCGGATCCCGGGCCGAATTCCAACAAGCGTAGACGACCGCTGTCCGCCTGGCAATGCAGCAAAAAATCGGTGATATCGACACCAAAACGACGACTGTACTCTCCTCGCTCCTGTTCTTGCCGGTCAACGCGCCAATGGATCTCCGGCGATGGGCTCAGTAATTTGTAGGCGATCAGCGTGCGCAGTACATGCGCTTTGATTTGCGGAAAACGATGAAACATCCGGGCGAGCCACTTCTGACGGTCTGCGTGTTCTGCGAGGAGTATTTTTTCCTCATCGATGCTCTTCACGAGCAAGAATTGCGCCAGGATGTAGTTTGCCAATCGATGCGTTGCTTCATCCCGTGTTGATGTTCGCAGAAGCACCGATAGCATCAATGTATTAAAACCATCCCCGGCATTTCGTATTTTAGGAAATGCTTCTCCTTTAAGCAGGGTGCGAACATCTTGTCTCGTTTGCTCTTGGAGAGCCAAGTATGATGCCACGAGGTCCTCTTGAAACTCCTCGGGGGCTATTTTGGCTAGTGATTGCTCGTATTCCTTTGGGAGAATCTGCGCGTTTAAGAATTGCTGTGAAACTCGCAACATCGGGCTGAAGCTTTGGTTCTCGCAGCTCATAGTTAAGTTAATTTAACATTATATATGAAATATGTCAATATCCAGTATATCTCCAAAATATGAAGACGAAATGCCAATGTAAAAATGATAAACCCCTTGCCATGTTTTTATGGAGTACCTTCATTCAGTGAGTCGATAGTGTGGCATGCAGGAATACGCGAACCCATGTTGCCGCCTGATTGACGATTGAAGTGCTTTCCTCTTTCATGTTAGCTCGCTCGTTCACATTCCGTTCACGTGCCAGAAGGGAGGGGGTATGGCAACGATGTTGCAGCAATTAGAGGCCCAATGGGCTGCTTTGCAGGAGAAACACCGGGCCTGCGTAAGCGATGTAGAAGCATGCAAGTAACGGCTCGATGCACTCAAGATCGATCCGCTCATGCATGCGTTACTGGAGGAGAAGACACTGCTCGAGGAGCGTCTGCCGCAGTTCCGCAAGATCATGGTGGACTACGAGCTCGGTGCCCATCATGCTCTTCTCGATTTCCGCCGTCGCGCACAGCGGCACTCCGTCACACGGCGGCAGCTTCAGGAGAAGCTGGCAAAGCAAAGACAAAAGCTGGAACGTGCCGAGTCGCGGCGCGCTTCTGAATCGACGCTCGTTGCGGAGCGAAAGGCGCTCTGGGAACTGGAAACTCCCGTGCAGGAGATGGAGGCGTTCTACGATTGCCGATACTGCGACGCAAAGCGCGACTTGCAACATGCACTCGAAGGCATCGAGGAGATTGAGCAGTATTACCGCGAGAGAAAGAGGCTGCTGAAGGAGGAGTATCGCCAGGCGGATCAGCGGAGGATCGACTGTCGCCGGGCGGAGGTGGAGTGGGCATTGCAGAGTCATGAACATCTGCAATGGGTGATGGCACGCGCGCCGCAGTATCGCGAAGAACTTCTGCAGCGCGGACGCATGCTGCTTCTCGTTCAGAGTTAGTCTCGGCAAACGGTGCGGCGACTCCCTGTTTCTCGGGCAGTGGAGGCGCCGCCGGCATGGTGCCAGAGTTCGTCCGTCAGGAAGCGAAAGCCCGCCTCACGCAATTCCAGGTCGGTGCCGCTGCAGCAGGATCCGACTGCCTGGAGATTCTGGATCACGTTCCAGGAGGCGGAGGAGGGGCATGCGCTGAGTACCGGCATGGAGAGGTTCACGGCTGAGCTCCAAGCCATTCTCGAGGAGAAGGGGTACCGCAACCTTGATCCGGAGCAGGTGTACAAAAAGCTGATCGCCATCATCAAGATGGGCAAGCAGAAGCGGGAGAGGATCAAGCTGGTTCTCTACGATGAGCCGCGCGGCTGGAAGATTCAGCGCGTGGGGCGGGAGCATCGTCTCTTCCTCCAAATCGATGAAGTGAACCGATATATCCGGTTCATTCCGTGTCCAAGGAAGGAATCGTATCAACATCATTAAGTGGCTCCTGAACGAGCACTTCACTCCCCGTTGCTCGCGAGCAACGGGGTTTTTTATTGTTCATGGATGTGCGTACAGAATGAGTGATGGTGGTGCGAGTGTTTAGGGCGTGAATCAGTAAATCACTTTGCTTGAATTTTTACCGGCGAAAAGTCTTTGTGCATGCTGATCCAATGGTGATCCGCAGTGCGGAAGGGGAGTGTGAATTGCAACGGTGTTTTGCCGAAAATCTCAAATGATACATGATCTTTTGCAAGTTCTATTAAGGTCCAGGCACCGTGCGGATCAGGATACGTCACGAATGTTTCTGTCAGTGACGGAAGTGTCACATAGTGAATGCCATCAATACAGCTGTACGCATTCCAGTGCGCATGACCGTTCACGCAGAGCACGACTTTTCCCGAGCGCTCAATGATCTCCCGTGCACGTTCTCCTTGTGCTGGCGGATAATTTCCATGCTTCGGATACGCCTTCTCATTGAAATAGAAATTTCCGTTCATGCTTCCGTTATCAAGAGGCACATGGGAAAAAATCACCGTTGGATACGTTGCATCCTTTAGTCCCTCTTCAAGCCATAGAAAATCTTCTTCTTTCAAGTCGAATCCGTTTTTCTGATTCAAGTGGGTGTCTGCGTTCCAGTAGATGAACGTGAATTCATCGACATTCTCAGTGTGCGAATCAAAAGAGCACCCCACCAGTTTTTCATTTTCCTCTTTTGTCAGATAGTCCACATCATGATTTCCCATGAGATGTACTTTCGGTATGGAAATCTTGCTGAAGAGTTCACTGACCTGCTTCATGGATTTGTAATCCGTATCATGATCAATGTGATTCACGCGATCACCCAATTCCAGTACTCGCTTCGGATTCTTTTTTTCGACGAATGTGACAAATTCCGCCAAAAGTTTTGGCGCTGCTGATCCCTTTTTTGTCCCAAGATCCTGGCCATTATGGATATCGTTGATGACGGCGATGCGAAGCATAGGGCCATTCTAGCATATCCTTTACCGTAAACAGCGATTTCATTCTCCCTCGGCTCAGAAGGCTCTAAGAGCTATACTGTATCCATGCCCCGGTAGCTCAGTTGGATAGAGCGGGAGCCTTCTAAGCTCCAGGTCATAGGTTCGATCCCTATCCGGGGTACCATTCTTATCAGCAATTGAAGAAAATTGCATATTATTTTATAATAGACAATATGAAAGGGCTCCCCATCATTTCACAACGGCTCATCCTCCGTCCTGTTGAACAGGGTGATTTGGAATCTATTTGGGAAGCCTGCCAATGCCCTGGCCTTGCCGATGGTCTTCGCTGGGAGCCGCCATCCAGTAAGGATGAATTATCAGAGCAGGTAGGAAAAGAATATATTGGAGGAGACTGGTATCCTTTAGTGATAGCAGAAAAAAATGGCTCCTTTGTTGGCAGATGCTTCTTGAATTCCTTTTCTGGTCCCTGGTCTATAGGGTACTGGCTTCTTCCTAAACATAGAGGAAAAGGATATGCACTCGAAGCTTCACAGGCACTTCTTCATTTTGCGTTTCATGAATTAAATGCTGATAAGGTTTTTGCTAATTCCTGTCTTTGGAATGATAAGAGTACGAATCTTCTCTTAAAACTTGGTATGAGAAGTTTAGGAGTTAAAAAGGGTGGACTCAAAAAGTCTTCGGGGGAACAGGATGTTGAAGAGTTTGTTATTGACAAGAAAGTTTATTTCTCTAATAATTCTGTTATTAGCTGCTTAATGTGAGCAGTTAATTCGTTCTATCACATGTGACGAGGGTATGAAACCATGATGACCCTTACGGGCATCGAGACCATCCAGAGTCTGGATCTGGAAGCGGTGAAGAAGGATCTCGCCCAGAAGCTGAAGTGGTCGCCACGTCGGATCGAGAAGGCCGTTGAGGAGTACAAGTACTTCCTCGAACAGTGCCTCCTCTCGCCTTCCTTCAAGGGCAACCCCACGAAGGATGCGGATGAAGTGTGGCACTTCCACATCCTGCACACGATGAAGTATGCCGAGGACTGCACTGCCATCTTCGGACGCTTCCTCCACCACTTCCCCAGCCTGGATCTCGACATCGTTCCTCCCGGCTACGATCCCGCCATGGCCGCCAATCGTGAGACCATCATCTACGCCACCTGCGGCTCCGGCGGCAACCAGGGAACTTGAGCACTTGTGAGCACTTAAGCCTCCTCTCTCAAGCAGCAGAGGAGGCATTTCTTCAATCAGGAGAAGTTAACAATGGCTCGGCCCTCACTGACAAAAACTCCTAGCAGGGATTTGTTCGTTTCTTCCCGCTTCACTCTGGAAAAAAGTTCTAACTGCCTTCGCTACCGGGTACCATTCGACTATCCGTCCGCCTTGGGCAGACGGATCGCTCATGGTCCTCGTCCGCCTGAGGCGGACTCGGGCCACCTTCCGAGTACACACCTACAACTTGATCAAAAAATGCAGAACAAGTTTTCCCTCCACTCCAATCTGTTCTCGAAAGACTCCGCCGTTCTTTTCAATGATTTTTCGCGAGGCGATATTTATTTCATCACAGGTGACAAGTGCCTCCTTGATGCCCAATGTTTTTGCATGCGGAAGAGCAAGTTTTAAGATATTGGACCCATATCCTTTGCGATGAGCTGATGGACGGATGGCATATCCAATATGTCCTCCGACGCGCTTGAGGAAATCGTTGAGTTCATGACGGATGCTGACATGGCCAACAAACTCCTCTTCATCAATCAGCCAGAAGATCGACGCAGGAACCATTCCCTTTTCGAGACCGGCTTCATGTTCATACTGTTGAATTTTCTGAATGTAAGTCTCTGCATCATTCGCGGGACCAAAAAATTTCCAAAAACCGGAAATATCTTTCTCGGTAAACTCAGCGAGCGCCTCTTGATAACTTTTAAAATAGGCTACAGATGGCGAAATCAACTTCATGATGTTGAATACTATAACACGTTGCCCATTTGTGAATGAACTCTTCTACAAAAAAGCACCGACAACGAATCGTCGGTGCGGTGCTCATTCTCGACTATCCCTATTCCTTGTAGGATTCTTTCCGCGGACAGGGAAGAAAACAGATGGTGCGCTGCTCCTCATCGATTTTCAGGAACAGGCGATGTTCGCGCGTCACGCGCCAGATCTTCCACCCTCTTGGTTTTGCTTTCCGGACCGTCTTGATCCGCTTGCGCTCTTGTCGGCTCATCAGCGTAATGGCGAGCAGTCGCTCGTGAGTAAGCTGTGGGTCGATATTGCGGTAATTCTCCCGCTCAAGCAGTGTTTGGAGATCACGCACAAATTGCTTTTGATCAGCGGGCAGTTCCCGACCGGGATCTTCCGCTTTGAATGTCACCCAGAATCTCCACGGTTGAGCTTCGTCCAGAGGCTTCTTACTGTTCTGATTCGATGTGGAGTGAGAAGGCCTCCACTTTCTGGAGTGGCTGCTGCAGCTCATGCATTGCTGCGTAATGGCGAGAGCGGGACAAACATCTGAGACATCGTCTTTTGGAAAGCGTTCCCGGTAGCGCCGGATAATCCACTCCCGGTCCATGGGGCCGTGCGCCAGCGCCCATCGAAAATGAGCAGCGCTCTGCAAGGCCCACGCCGCTTCCTCTTCTGGATAATCCGCCTTGTGCTTCATCGCCTCGCGTAGAGCTTCCTTCAGAGTTTTCTTCCTGTCGCGATACCGCGTTCGGATTTCGTGGATGTGTGACTGAGCCACTTCCACCGTGCGCCGTATGATCTTTTCTTTTATGTATTCTACGGTGCAGATTTGCTCATATGCGAACTCTACGTCTTGTATCGGCGCTTCGAGTTCCCAGATCATCTTCTGTTGGGTGCGGATAATTTGTTCCGGCGCGCGCAATCGCTCTAGCTTCGCCAGGCATATCCGGCGATTCGTGATCGACTCGTTTTGTGTTCGTCGTACTCGAGAATCAGTCTGAGCGAGGCGCCTTCTCTTAAGAACGTCCTGTTTTTCCTGAATGATGTGCTTGTGATGCGCTGCTTGCTCTTGTAAGCGCGAAATGTCTTCCTCCAGCCTGTTCCATTCTGCGAGCAGTTCAGGAATGTCCGGCTCCGCTTCAAAGTTGTGCAGCCTGCATTTCAGGCTTTCGGTCTCCTCTAAGAGTCTCCTCCTCTTTTCTTGTAATTCAGTCCAGCTTGCGGCGAGGATGGATGGATCCATTCGATGTCCTCTTGGGGTAGTCGGAAATGTGAATGAGCGAAATCTTATTCAAGACGAAATTGCTTTTTGGGTCAATTGTTCCTTTGTCTTCGCTGGTCAGAAACAATCTGCACCGGTATTCTTCCCGCGATGAAGTACAAACGCATTATGTTAAAACTTTCCGGCGAGGCGCTTTCCAAAGACGGAAAGGGGCAGGGGATTCATCAACCGACGTTGCATGAAATCGCAGAGCGTATTGCGGAGATTTCCAAAAGCGGCGTGCAAGTGGTGATCGTGGTCGGGGGCGGAAACATTTGGCGGTATCGCGATACGCAGGAGAGCGGCATCGAACGTACGGCGAGCGATGCGATGGGCATGCTTGCGACGATCATGAATTCCGTGGCGCTGCAGGCGGCGCTCGAATCGTTCGGGGCGATCACGCGCGTGCTCTCGGCGATCAGCGTGCCGCAATTGGCCGAGCCGTACATTCGTCGTCGCGCTATGCGTCACGTGGAAAAAGGACGCATCGTGATTTGCGCGGGAGGAACCGGCAATCCGTTCTTCACCACGGATTCCGCAGCGGCATTGCGTGCGCTCGAGCTTTCGTGCGACGTGGTCCTCAAAGCCACGAACGTCGATGGCATTTACGATAAAGATCCCAATAAATTCAAGGATGCCGTGAAGTTCGACGAGCTTTCCTACCAAGAAGCAATCGAGCAGCATCTCAATGTCATGGATCAGGCCGCCTTCAGTCTTTGTCAGGAACAGAATTTGCCTATTATTGTTTTTAACTTCAATAATAAGGAGAATCTAAAAAAGGCGGTGAAGGGCGAAAGGATCGGGACGATTGTGAGATGAGTATTGTGTATATAGTAGTAAGTATTAGGGGATTGCTTGGTTTAGTAATACGTAATACTTGATACTTAATACTAATACGTTCTAGAATCACTGTATGTCAGACGCCCGAATCGTTTCCTTCCACCATGATGCCGATAAGGTCTTAAGCCACCTTCTCGGAGAATTCAGCAAACTCCAAACAGGCCGCGCGAATGCCTCGCTTGTCGAGCATGTCGATGTCGAAGCATATGGACAGCGCATGCAACTGAAGGCCGTTGCGAGTATTTCTGTGCAGGATGCGAAGACGATCGTGATCCAACCCTGGGATAAATCCGTGATGCAGGCGGTTGAAAAAGCATTGCAGCAGTCCAGTATCGGGGTGAATCCGGTGAATGACGGAACGGTGATCCGCTTGAATCTCCCATCCATGACCGAAGAGCGTCGCATGCAATTGGTGAAGATCGTCCAGAAGCTTTCGGAGGAAGCGCGCATCAGTTTGCGCCAGGCTCGCCAAAAAACACTTGATCACATCAAGACCGATAAAGATGAAGATGTGCGCAAAGGCTTGGAGAATCAGCTGCAGAAGGATGTCGATGCGTTCAATGCGAAGATCGATGATGCCCGCAAACATAAGGAGGAGGAAGTGATGAAAGTATGACGCGTGCGATCTGCTTGCTGGCGTATAACGTCCGCTCACTGTGGAATGTCGGCGCGTTTTTTCGTACATGCGATGCGCTCGCTGTCGAGAAGTTGTATCTCACGGGCTACACCGGTCATCCTCCGCGCAAAGAAATCACCAAGACTGCGCTTGGAGCGGAAGACACCATTCCATGGGAACATCACGTTGATCCCTTGCCGGTCATCCGACAGCTGAAAGAAGAAGGGTGGCAGATTGTCTCACTGGAATTAACACCTGAGGCAATTCCTCTTCCCGCATTTCGTCCTTTGGAAAAATTGTGTCTGATTGTGGGGCATGAGCTTTCCGGGGTTCCTTCGGAGATGTTATCTCTCAGTGATGCGACGGTCTGTATTCCGATGCTCGGAAAAAAGGAATCGCTGAACGTCGCGGTGGCTACGGGAATGGCGTTGTATCAATTGCGATTTGCAAACAACACCAAATAGCGGACCTTACGTAAGGTCCGCTATTTGAAAGGCGTTTTTGAAGTTTACAGAATCTTCTGTGCCTTCTCCCATTTCATCGTGATGAGCGCACCGAAGGCCATACAGACAAGAACGAGGCAGGCGATCCAGCCGAGAACAGGGATCAGCATTAAGACTTTCAGAACCACATAAGCCGCCATGCTGAGTCCGAAGATCTGCCAATTGCCCCAATGCACATTCTTGCCGCTGCGCTGCTCGATGTAGCGCACCCAGATGATCGCAGTGAGTGCTTTAGCGAAGATGATGCTGACGATGAAGCCAAGCGTCACCACTGCTGCGAGTGGTAAGCCGATCAGTGTGATTGCCAACAATACGGCAACAATCGGCATGCCTACAAAGTAGGCGAGTCCTCTGAGGAAGCTGACGAAAGGTTTCTTCAGAAGGAACTTTGCGGTGTCTTTGAAGAAGTTTTTCGTGATGAAGACAAGTAAGCCGATCATGACGGCTGCCGTGAGGAGCGAGAAGAGGGAGAGCGCTGCGAAGAAGGCTGGCATGAGACCGTCTGCTCCTTTTTCATGTACCTTCACTTTGCGCTGCAAGGCCATGTCGTAGGTTGTTTTTCCTCTTGCCTTTGTGCCAAATTGCAGTGGGCCATTTTCGCGCCAGTAGCGTACGTTGCCGCCGAAGAGAGCTTGATCACCAATGGCAATCGTATTGCTGGCGAGGCGTGCCTCACCCATCAGTTTGCCATTCAACACTGCAGTCTGGGTTTGTATTTCGGTCGGGCCATTCAAGATGCCTGCAATCAATGCTTCATCTGCTATGACCCGGGTCATGCCGCGCACCGAGCCGTTGATGTGCACGGTGCCACCGGCTACGAATAGGTCTCCGCCAATGACCGCATTTTTGCCGATCACAATTTGTCCGCCCATGACAATCACATCGCCGCCGACGGTGTTGTTGACCTCGACGTTGCCACCGAAGACACGCAAATCGTCGCCCACTTTCGAGTCGATCACGATGGTTCCACCTGCGGCCACAAGATCTCGCCCGACAGGCTGTGTGAAGTGGATGGTGCCACCTGCGGTATAGGCGTCGCCACGGACTGCGCCTTTGACGATCACATCGCCGCCGGCTTGATAAAAGTCATCGTTCATCGCGAACGAAGGAGTGCGATCTTGAAGACCGACCATCGTATCGGTGGTCGCAGCGATCACGCTTACGGGAAGAGTAATTAGAGCAAGGGTTGCAAGAAGATTGTATGTGCGCATGAGGAGTGGAAAAGATGCGTGCAAGTATATCTGGCTTGTCATCCAGAGAAAGCATTTGCGCTGGCTTTTTCAGTTGAGTGGTGAGTTTAGATGCAATCGACAGGATCAATATCGACAGTGATGTCGTCAAGCGTGAGGTGCGGCAGTAGGCCGCGTGGGTTTGGGCCGCGCAATAACAAGTGCCAAACTTTGCCGCCGCCAAACAGTGTTGGCGCGCAGAGTACGTGCTCTCCTGCTTGCCGTTGTGCAATGAGTTTTTGAATCTGGGAAAGGAGTATGCGAGCGCGATGTATGGCGTTTTGCCCGTCGAGCACGAAGCGGATCATGTGGGTGGCCGGCGGGTACTTCAGAGCGAGACGAAGTTTCAATTCCTCCTCCATGTACTTCTCGGTTTCATGTTTTGCGGCAAGCAGCACCTCAGGGGCATCGGGACGGAATGTTTGCACAATCACTTCCCCTTTTTTCGCGCGTCCGCTGCGACCGGTTAATTGTGTGAGGAGTTGGAACACGCGTTCGCCCGCGCGGAAGTGGGGGAGTGAGAGACCGATATCCGCGAGCAATACTGCTGCCAATGTCACATTGGGCAAGTCGAGTCCTTTTACAACCGCTTGCGTGCCAAAGAGAATGTCTGCCTGTCCTTCGCGCATTTTTTTCAGAAGCAGACGCATTTGTTCCGGATGATGAAGTGTATCGCTGTCTGCCCGTAACATGCGCGCACCCGGAAATTTGGCAGCGAGCAGATCCTCGATTTTTTGCGTGCCCGCACCCACGGCGCGCAGTTCATGGGACCCGCAAGAAGGACAGGCCGCCGGAAAATCCTGTTGTGCTCCGGAAAAGTGATCCAGAAGAAACGGGCGTCCCATCGGGCTTCGATGCACCGTGAACGGCAGCTCTGTATCCGGCGACATGACGCGCCGCCTGCACTCCATGCACAGCAATGCCGTTGCCATGCCGCGCCTGTTCAAAAACAAGATCGATTGCTCTCCCTTCTTGATGCGTTGCTCAATCGCTTCCAGCAGCGGAGGAGAGAACGGGTACATCGTGCCGAAATTCACCGTTCCCAAATCAATGACGCGCACGTCCGGCAGCAGCATCCCGCTGTAGCGTTCCGGCAGACGGGCGATGTGATATTGTCCGCTCTTGGCCCTGGCCCAACTTTCGAGCGAAGGCGTGGCGGACCCGAGCACAAGTTTCGCATTGCTGTAGCGGCAGAGCGTCTCCGCGGTTTCTCGCGCGTGATAGCGCGGCGTCTGTTCGTTTTTGTAGGTCCATTCATGCTCTTCATCGATAATCACGAGTCCCAAGTTGGGACACGGTGCAAACAACGCTGAGCGTGAGCCGATCACGAGTGCCGCCTCGCCACTGCGAATGCGCCGCCACTCGGCTCTTCGGGCTGAAGATGTAAGGCGACTATGCAGGATGGCGATCTTGTCGCGATCGAACAGCGTTTCAAAGCGATGGATAATGTGTTCGGTCAGGAGGATTTCCGGCACGAGTAGAATGCTCTGCTTTCCCCTTAAGGCCTGATCCGCAATCATCGTCGCGTAGACTTCGGTTTTTCCGGATCCCGTCACGCCAAAGAGCAGAGAAGGGCGCGGGTCATTCGACATGGTCTTGTAGATCTCATCTTGTGCGGTTGTCAGTGTTGGACGGGGTGCGACCAATTCGTACGGTTTGGAGGCGCCTGCCAACGACGGCATGCGTTTTTCTTCAAGGAGAATTCCTTTCTCCATCAGCGCACGAATCGTCGCGGCCGATGCGCCTGCATCCTCCTTCAATTCCTTGCGTGAAACATGCTCTTTTCCCTGAAGATACTCCCAGAGTAGCAGGAGTTTTTTCCCTCTCGGTGGCTGCGTATCCGGCGCGAGGTGATAGAAGAGTTCTTCTTTTGGAAGGAGAGATGTCCATTGCGTGGAAGGCAAAAACACCGTGAGAGCCTGGCGCAACGAACAGTAGTAGTAGCCCGCCATCCAGCGCAGCGTTTTCATCTGTGCGGCGCCAAGTAAGGGCTCACCGCTCAGAAGTTCCTCAATGTTTTTTAATTCGTAGTCTTGCTTCTGCTTCTCCTCGGTCACCTCGAAGACCAACGCGTCCACGATTTTTTTGCGCAGTGGGACGCGCACGAACGATCCCGGCTGGACGTTCAGCGCGCCCGAGTCATAACTGAGACCGTTCCCGATGCCCGGTGACTTGGAGCTGACGAGGACCGTGCATTGCATGACTGGCATGATAGGGGAGAGAAGCTGATGCGTCGAAAGAAGTGTACGAGAGTACACCTGATAGCGTCAACGAAGAAAGAGGGCATTTCGGAAAATGCCCTCGTGTGCAGTGAGTGTCGTGTTCACTGCTGCATCTGTTGCAATCGCATGCGCATGGCCTTGATCTCATCTTCGTGGCCACCATCGATGCCGCTGAGCACGCTCAGCGCCGACTGTGCCCGTCCGAGTACCATGGTCAACGTGTTGTGCGTCGCGGTCTGCGCGTACAGCATGTTTCGCTCGAACTTGATCCGTGACCCTCGACCCAGAAGCTCGTTGTAGGCATCCAGAGTGACGCCGATGGTACTGCGAGGAACACCGGCTGCATTCAGAGCGTCGTCCATATCAGACAGGTGATAGTCGGCGGTCTGAGGTTCCCGCTGTGCCATCAACCAGTACCGCAGGGCCTCTGCGATGTGCTGTTCCTGTTCGGTCATTTCCCGCTCGTCCATGGTGTTATTCCTTTCTGTGAAATCCGCACGTGCAGGTGCGTGTGAAGGATCCGGACCAAGCGTATCCCGTTTATTGGCTGTATGCAAGCCAAAAACCAAGCAAAGCTTTGGTGGCTTTACCAACAAATTTCACAAAGAAACAGCCCTGAACCACTTAACCCCTATGGGGTCTCGCGTTCAGGGCTGTAGTGCATGCTCAACGGTTGAGCACACGGTCGATCATTTCCTCGTTGACCTCGATGTCTGCGCGCGTGAGGCCGGCGGCCTTCAGCGCACAGTCCATCCGCGAGATAAGCATCTTCGCGCTGACCAGATCGGCCTGACGGGCTAACTCCCAGCAGTTACGAGCGCTTATCTTGGAGCCACGGTGGAGCAGTTCGTCGTATGCCTCCTTCGTGACACCGATCGCATCGAGTGGCACGCCGGCCTTTTCGAGCTCGCATTCCATGTAAAACAGGTGGCAGAGAGCCTCTTTCGGCTCACGCTGTGCCATAAGCCAGCACCGCAGGGCCTCTGCGACATGCTGCTCTTGATGGTTCTGATTCACGGTTTGCGCTGCCTTCTGCGCCATGAGTGAGTATTTCTGAGCTTCCTCTGCGTTACACTTCTTATGACTGTTCATGAAGTTATTCCTTTCTGTGAAATCCGCACGTGCAGGTGCGTGTGAAGGATCCTGAGCCAGCGTATACCTGTTTCTTGGCTTTATGCAAGCCAAAAAGTGGGCAAGCTAGCTCTATTGCGTATTTATAGAGTTTTCCAGTATTCTTGTGACATGTTCGGGGCGTAGCTCAGTTGGGTCGAGTCAGCCTAAGCTGACGAGCTATCAGAAAACCGCCTACGTGCCGTAACACCTGTTTAGATTGTGACATCATCGGGGCGTAGCTCAGTTGGCTAGAGCGCCTGCTTTGGGAGCAGGAGGCCGCGAGTTCGAGTCCCGCCGCCCCGACCATTCTTCAGCCCGCAAAAGCGGGCTTCCTCATGGCAAACCCTTATGTATAAGGTGTATGTTCTTGAATTGGCAGATGGATCGTATTATGTAGGATTTACCAATGATCTTGAGCGTCGATTGAAAGAACATGCGCTAGGCATTGCATGTGCCCACACAAAGAAAATTCCTTTTAAAAAATTACTTTGGTCAGAAACGCAGCCAGATCGCATAAAAGCAAGAGAGCGAGAGAAGGAAATAAAGGGTTGGCGAAGAGAGAAAAAAGAGCAATTATGGAGTGGTAGTTCGAGCTTGCCCAGACGAGCTAGTACTGAACGAAGTGAAGTACGTAGCGAGGAAGGGTCCCGCCGCCCCGACCATTCGTCGCCCCGCACTGCGGGGCTCCTCACTGTTCGACAACCCTGAGCTCACAGTCGAAGGGTGGTAAGCCATCTATGAATACAATCGCTCTTCATTATTAAAACGAGTTTCCATGGATCAAATCGGACATAAGTGTGGAGTTGTCGCGGTCTTAGACCGACAGGGGAGAAATGTCGTGCCCGATGCGATTCGCATTACGCGAGGTGTTCAACACCGTGGTGAACTGGGTGCCGGCGTGGCCTGGCAGCATTGCGAAACGCAACGAGATGGAACAAGACGCAATATTATCAGTGTCATGAAACGAAACGGCCTGGTTCAGGATGTGCTTGAGCCATATCTTCATAGTGCCTCTATGAAAGGATCGGCGGCATTGGGCCACACACGCTATGCCACATCCGGCGGCGATGGTGAGGAGCTGGCTCAGCCGTGTAATGTCATTGGCGCAGACGAAGCCACAAATTTTGCGTTCGCCTTCAATGGCAATATTGTGAACTACCCGCAAAAAAAACAGGAAATGGTAGAGGAGGGGACTGCGTTCGATTGCGATGTGGATACCGAGCTTATTAAGCAGATTTTGATCGCGCATATTCGCACCGGCACGCGGGAAAATATCATCGAAGCATTTCGCTCACTCAAGGGAATACTCGATGGTGCGTATAATATCGTCCTCCTGAATCGTGATGGTATTTATGCATACCGCGATCACCACGGCTTCCGGCCCTTGGCCTATACAGAGTATGACGGACGCGTCGGCATTGCGTCAGAGACATCAGCCTTAACCGGCGTGTGGCAAAATGCCAAAGCACATGATATACAGCCCGGACAACTCCTGATCGCCACGCCCGCAGATGGCGTTGCGTTAGAACAGCTGCATCCATCCGAAGCAGCACATTGCTTTTTTGAGTGGACGTATTTTGCCCACCGTGAATCACGCATTGATGATCGCGGTGTCAGTTCCGCCCGGTATCGCTTTGGAAAAGAATTGGCGTTGATGGATCATGAGATTCCCGATACGGCTTTGGTAGTACCGGTGCCGGATTCCGCGAAGGCAGCCGCTGACGGCTATGCAGACGTTCGCAAACTTTCTCGGGCCGATGCCATTCTGAAAAATCCGGGAATCGGTCGAACATTCATCACCAATCACGCACGCAAAGAAAAAGCGCGGAAAAAATACAAAATTGATAAACGCCTGATTCGCGAGCGTGACATCGTTCTCATTGACGATAGCTTGGTGCGCGGTGTCACCATGAAAGAACTCATTAAAAAACTCCGTAAGAAGGGGCAGCCATCTTCCATTCACTTGCGCCTGACCTGTCCGCCCATTGTCTCGCCGTGTTTCTATGGGATCGATTTCGCCACCACGCAAGAATTGCTGGTACGGAAATACTGCGATGGGGCATTGCAGGACGGCCAGTTGCCCTCAGATATTCTTACGGCAATTGCGGAGGATCTCGATGTCGACTCCATCAAATTCCTCACTCCCGACGGGGTGAC
>CAYUWH010000026.1:0-1130 GCA_964448615.1 uncultured Candidatus Peribacteria bacterium | reverse complement strand
CTTAAACTATAGTAATTGTTGCTCATGCAGTGCCATACGTGAATCGTCGCATGTGCTTCGTTCGTTGGCACTCATCAAACCTTCACGGAGAGATACATGGAGCGGACACTTGTCTTGCTCAAGCCCGATGCCGTTCAGCGGAACCTTGTCGGAGAGATCCTCGGGCGTTTCGAGCGAAAGGGCCTCAAGCGAGTCGGTCTCAAGCAGCTGCTGGTCACGGAGGAGCTGGCGCGGCAGCACTACCATTCGCAACAGGGGAAGCCCTATTTCCCCGCGATCGTCGCGTACATCACGTCCGGTCCCGTGGTCGCGGTGGTCCTCGAAGGACTGAACGCGATCAGGAGTGTTCGCCTGATGATGGGGGAACGGAATCCCTCGAAAGCGCTGCCTGGCACCATTCGTGGTGACCTGGCTCTCTCGGTTCGCTTCAACCTCATTCACGGAAGCGACAGTGCGGAGACTGCGCAGTATGAAATCGCTCTCTGGTTCCAGCCGGAGGAACTCACGGCATGGACCTCTCTCGATGAGCACTTCATGCAGATCGATGAGACGGATGAGGAGTGAGCGCACGGAGAAACAGTCAACGGTAAACCCGGCAACCCTTTCGGGGCTGCCGGGAAATTTCCTGGTCGCAGACTACTCGTTGAGCAGGCGGATGGCCTCCTCGCGGGTGGCGGCCATCTGGAAGTAGTCGTCCATCTTGGTGAGATGGAGACGTTCGTGGACGCTGCCCTGCGCTCCGCAGAGCGCGACGGCCTGCCGGCCGAGGATCTTGCGCGGTCCAATAAGCATTGCGAGACCCTCTTCGCCCATCGACTTGACGAGACTGAGGTCGAAGAGAATCCGCTTGGGCTTCCTCTTCAACAGCGTCTCGATCTCCGGCCAGACGACAGGGAAGCCATCCGGACTCTGTCCGCAGCACCGCAGCGTCCTCTGCAGAAACTGGACGATGAGCACTTCTCCGACCTTCTCGCATTTGATGCGTCCCGACATGATGTCTCTCCTTGTTGATGTGCAGGGAACGGTGTTTCTAACGGATACTATACAATAAATGTAAAATAAATCAAATATTGGTTATTATCTTCATTTTATAACCCTTATAGCGTCTTCCAGCGATCCGGCAAGCTTTC
>CAYUWH010000025.1:12261-18869 GCA_964448615.1 uncultured Candidatus Peribacteria bacterium | reverse complement strand
GAATGGTGGGTCGGGAGGGATTTGAACCCTCGGCCAATGCCTTAAAAGGGCACTGCTCTACCAACTGAGCTACCGACCCAAAGAATTTGATGGAGAAAGATCAGGATACAGAACCGAGCTGCATTGTTTCAATGCGCCCTTTGGGCGCACAACTGAGCTACCGACCCAAAGAATTTGATGGAGAAAGGACAGACAAAACAAAGTATAGCAGCAGAACGGCACGCCCTGTACCGGAGCGAAGCGACTGGTACGGGGCAGACTATATCAGGTTTTCCTTTCTTCCAATATCTCCTCTCAAAAATGCCGCAGCCGCCGGAATGTTGACAGAATACCCCGAAAACCTATGCTATCGCCGCATCAATCACCCAGATCTTTGAGGAGGACCCGTCATGCCAAGCGAAGGCGCGATCGCGCTGATTTTCGCCGGCAGCATCTTCTGCCTTCTTCTCCTGACGAAAATCGCCTGTTGCATCATGGATGCAATTGACCGGCATATTCGTGATAAGGAACACGCTGCGTGCAAGAAACAGGAAGTAGCCGAGTCTCCGACTTCCGTCAGCGAGCGCAAATAATGCCGACCATCGATTCGATGCACACCACTCTTGGCAGCAACCAAGGGTGGCTTTTTGTGCATTTCACAGAGAAATTCACGAAGCGCAAGCGACTTCCTATGAAATACCATCTAAAGTTTGTGCACAGAATCTAGGGGATTGTTGACAAATAGAAAGAATAACATCATGAACGCATGACATCCCGCCCCTCGGTAGCCAGAGGTCTATCGTGTAACCGTAAGACAATCAGGAAGCAGAGAATACTCCTGCTTCTGTTTTAAGCATGAATTATAGTGAGGAAAAGTGTTTTGTGGTACTTGACAAAAAATAGACAATGTGTAATATGGTGCTATCAACCTCGTGTTGATGAGATCCTTCACAGCGTCGAGTGCTAATACCGAGGCTTGAGCAGCCTGGGCCTGATGGCGGGCCTACTCTGCTCAAACCTCAACAACCCCCGAAAGGGGCGGCCTAATGGTGGCCGAAATCTCTCGAAAGGAGAATACCATGACCAGCACCAACACGACCGAGACCGTCACCCTGCAGTCCGTCCTCGCCCTGGCCATCCAGGCCGACCTGGAGGCGGCCTCGCGCGTGACCCGTCTCCAGCGAGAGCTGGTGGTGGCGCAGGCTAACGCCGACCAGGCAGCGGCCGAACGGGCGCGTGTCGAGGCCCTGGCACGGGGAACCGGGCAGGTCTTCATGACGAAAATTGGATTCGGGCCCAGTAACGGGGGCGGGATGAGCCCCGAGGAAGGCTTCGGCCGCGCCATCGCAGCTGGCCGGATCCCGGCTGGCGCGCAGCTGCTCTGTTTCACGGACGTCAGCACCGCTGGGGTGGACCCCAGCCGGTGGGGTGGGTGCGCAACGGCGCATTACCTGCTGCCGGTGTAACCTTCGGGTGAGATGCGCACCCAAAAAAAGCATCACAGCACTCGTCGCAGTGAACCGACCCCCAGCTACGGCTGGGGGTTTTCGTTATGTCTGCATTTTATTTTTTCCCTCTCCTCTCGCCTGCTATCCTCTCCCCTATGACCACACGCACTCTTCTTCTCATTCCGGCCTTCGCACTGCTCCTCGCATCATGCACCGCAAACGTCAGTGATCAAGCGGCGCAAACATCATCGGATGATCACAGCATGCATGTCGAAAGCAGTAGCAGCTCCTCAAACCTCGCACTCGATCGCCTCAAGAATTCTTCACGACATCAAGAATGGGTCGAAGTGAAGAACGGAGAGAAAACGATTCTCACATGGGTCGTGTATCCGGAAGTCGATGAACCCCGCCCTGTGGTGATTCTCATTCACGAGAACAAAGGACTCAACGATTGGGCACGTAGCATGGCGGATCAAGTGGCAGAAGCCGGTTACGTCGCAGTGGCGCCGGATTTGCTCTCGGATTTCAGCGATACGCACAAGCGCACGAGCGATTTCGCCAGTGATGACGAAGCCACCAAAGCCATCTCGCAATTGAAGCCGGAAAACGTGACGGCGGATCTTCAGGTTGTTGCGGATTGGGCCAAGACGCTCCCCGGTTCCAATGGCACATTGGCATCTGCCGGATTCTGTTGGGGCGGTGCAAAATCCTTTGAGTTCGCCACGAAGCGCGATGATCTCGCATTGGCAATGGTGTTCTACGGCACAGGCCCCACGGATGCATCCGCCTACCAAAGCATTAAGGCTCCAGTTGCAGGATTCTACGGGGGCAACGATGCACGCGTGAATGGGACAATCGAGCAGTCGGCGAAAAATATGACCGACGCCGGCAAAACGTACGACTACAAGATCTACGAGGGCGCAGGCCATGCCTTCATGCGCCTTGGGGAGGATCCCGCCGGGGACCCCGCGAACGTCGCGGCTCGCACTGCAGCGTGGGAACGGATGAAGGAACTTTTATCCGGGCTATAAACGCGATCGACGTTATTTCTTCAACGGATACTGTGTCACGTAATTCGCAGTGAGTGCTTCGACATTCAATGTGTCGATAAAGTGCTGCACGCCGCATTCGAATTCAGCATTTCCCTTGGCCTGCTTCCAGATCACGAGACCCATATCCGCATTCTTCGGACCGGTCCACGTGAGGAAGTACACCTTGCCGCCCGTTCCCCCTTTCGTCACCTTGCCGTCGTCGAGCGGAAACGTAATCACGTCGGCTGTCACTTTTTTCATGCGCTGTACAGACCAACGATCTCCCGCCTCCTTCGTGGAACGGTACCACTCTTTCAACTTCTTCACGTCCTCTCCGGACATCTTCGCAAAATCCACCTGCGACCAATTCGTGTCGCCAAAGGCAACTCCATCCTGTCCGACACTGAAGAAAATATGGTTATAAAAATCATCGAATCCTGTTGCAAGAGCCATCTCACCGGCGGCATACGTACTCCACGTCGAAGGAATTTCCGCAATCGGCGCCCCCCAGAATTTCGCGTTCTTCCACGTCACATTGGGACAAGTGGCAGCGGACACGCGCTGCTGAGTTTGCACGGGATTCGCACGAAGTGTTCTTCGGCTGACGCGCTGTTCCGGCGCATACGTCAGCGCGGAAGCACCGAGCGGCAGCAGGAGCGAACAAAGAGCAATAACAGCCGAGAGACGAAGAGAGTGTGTCATGCGCGCATCGTACACGATGTTCTGGTACGCTGACAGCAATGAGAGTTGCCCTTGTTCACGAGCTTTTGACGATCCGCGGCGGTGCGGAGAGAGTATTGAAAATCCTCGCGGACATGTTCCCCGATGCACCGATCTACACGTTCCTCTACGATGAAAAACTGTTCGGCGACATTTTTCCCAAAGAGCGTATTCGCACGAGCCGGCTCCAACGCTATGCAGGGCTCTCCACGAATCACCATCTCTATCTCCTCTTCTTTCCCGCTGCCGCGGAAGCATGGGATTTTTCGGAGTACGATCTGGTGATCAGCAGCTCTTCTGCCTTTGCGCACGGCATCATCACAAACAGTCAGCCAAAACACATCAGTCTCATTCATTCTCCTGCACGTTATTTGTGGGATCGCACGCACGACATTCTCGAACGCGCGGGCAAAGGCCCGCTCGGCCCACTGAAGCGCTGGTATCTTTCGCAGGCATTCCACAAACTCCGCATCTGGGACGCGGAATCCGCAGACCGGGCCGACTGTCTCATCGCCATGTCGCACGAAGTGCAACGCCGCATCGAACTCTACTGGCGCCGCGAGAGCGAAGTGATCTATCCACCAATTGGCAATCAGTGGTTTGATACTACTCACTACTCACTACCAACTACCCACTCGTCGTACTTCCTCCTCGTCTCCACCCTCGCCGATTACAAACGCATCGATCTCGCCATTCAGGCCTGCAATCAGCTCAATCTTCCGCTCAAGATCGCGGGCACGGGCACAGCATTCGCTTCGCTGAAGAAGATCGCCGGCCCAACCATCGAATTCCTCGGCTATCAGAACGATATGCAGCTCAAAGAACTCTATACGAACGCGACCGCCGTACTGTTCCCCGGGGAAGAAGATTTCGGCCTCGTCCCGCTCGAAGCAAATGCCTGCGGCACCTCGGTCATCGCGTATCGCGGTGGTGGCGCACTGGAAACCGTCATCGAGTTCGAAACCGGGATGTTTTTTGACGAGCCAACCGCTTCCTCACTTGCTCAAGCTCTTCAAAAGTTTGAATACAAAAAGTATTCAAAAGAGAAATGCCGCATGCATGCTTCCAAGTTTTCCCAATCTCAGTTCGAACAAAAATTGAACTCAGTTATTGAGCGCACCGTAAGTCGCTTATAACATCGATTCTTGCACCCCGGATGTAGGCAATTCTCTGCCCAATTTCTCATACGCCTTTTTCGTCGCGATGCGACCCTTCGGTGTGCGCTGCAAATACCCCTGCTGCATCAAGTACGGTTCGTACACATCTTCAATCGTGTCTTGTTCCTCCGCCAGCACCGCAGCCAACGTGGAAAGACCGACCGGTCCGCCGCCGAAATTCTCGACGATCGTTGTGAGCAATGCGCGATCCGTCGCATCCAACCCTTCCTGATCAATATCCAGAGAACGCAGCGTATCGGCCACACACACGGCACTGATAACGCCTTCGTTACGCACCTGGGCAAAGTCACGCACAGAACGCACGAGACGATTGGCAATGCGCGGTGTCGCTCGGCTGGCGCCCGCAATGGAATATGCAGCGGTCGGCGCAAAACTCACGCCAAGAATGGAAGCCGAACGGTCGACGATCTTCTCCATTTCTTCATGATCGTAAAACGCGAGCTTGAAGTGATGCAAAAAGCGATCGCGCAGCGGGGCGGAAACCGATCCGGCCTTCGTCGTCGCTCCCACCAGCGTAAATGGCTTGATGTTAAGACGAACCGAACGCGCAGTCGGGCCTTTGCCAATCATGATATCAAGGACGAAGTCTTCCATCGCGCCGTAGAGCACCTCTTCAATCGCGGGACGTAGGCGATGGATCTCATCGATAAAGAGAATGTCACCTTGTTCCAGGTTCGTGAGAATCGACGCCAAATCTCCCGGCTTCTCAATCGCCGGTCCGCTCGTGATGCGAATCTGCGCGCTCATTTCATGGGCAATGATGTGCGCGAGCGTTGTTTTTCCCAAGCCGGGAGGCCCGTGCAGCAACGTGTGCCCCAACGGCTCGGAGCGCTTTTTGGCGGCGCCGGTGTGGACCAGTAAATGCTCTTTGATCTTACGCTGTCCGATATAGTCCCTAAGGGTATTCGGACGCAGCTTCTGCTCAAACGCCTCGCTTTCCTGAGCAGTTTTCACCGGTTCGACAACGTGCTGCGGCCGGGGGGAACGCTTAAGAGCCATGGAGCGGAGTGTAGCAGAAACAGGAGAGGAGCAGGGAGAATATTGACAGAATTAGCATTATATTCTTTAATAGTTAACTTTTCTGGCAACCCCGTTCTCCGCGTGCCATTCACGCCCGGGCTTGCTACTATTCCCTTCTCCATGACCACGACTTCCAAGATCATTGTCACGGGCGTCCTGCTACTCTGTCTGATCGGACTGGGAACGGCAGACTATTTCTTTGCCACAGATATTCTTTCGCCGGATCTCGTGGTAGTACAGGAGCAAGCCACGTCTTCCTCAACCCAAACAGTCACTTCTCCTACAGGTGGTGTGGCCAAACATCAGGCAGCCGACGTGCCGGAAACACTCCAAACCCTGGGTTTCACCACCACCGCGAGCAGCGACCGCAGCATGCTCGAGCAAGTGGTAGGAACGGATTTGCCGCTTCGCTCCTTTACGATTCTTAAAAACGGAGATCGGATCGGTGCCGTGATCTGGATTGAGTCGCCGGAAGCCAAAGAATACTTCTTCTCGTTGAAAGAAGCCCTTCTCGCCGCTTTTTCCCCTCAAGTTCGCGAATTGGAAGACGTGACGAACGTCGACCCGGGCATGCCTGTCCGCAATATCCTCACGTTCATCGACCCGACCTTGAGCGAGGAACGACTGACTTTTGTACGCAGCGGAGAGCGTTTATTGGAGTTTCACACGGTTTTGGGCAAGGAAAACGACATGAAGGTCGCCCTCGACGGTCTTTCGACCCGCTGAACATTGACAATTGACATCAAACAGGCAAAACTCGTACACTTTTCCGGTTCGCTCAGCGAACTTCTCCATCCTCCATCCCGTTATGGCAAAGAAGGTCAAAAAAGTCGTTAAAGTGCAGGCCAAAGGCGGCCAAGCAAATCCGGCACCCCCTTTGGGTCCGGCGCTCGGTCAGGCTGGAGTCGATATCCAGGGTTTCTGCACGCAGTTCAATGCCGCAACGAAGGACCGGATGGGACAGATCGTGCCGGTGATCATCACCGTCTACGAAGATCGCAGCTTCACGTTCGTCACCAAGCAGCCACCCGCCTCCGCGCTCATCATGGAAGCCGCGAAAATCCAGGCCGGCAGCGGAGAGCCCAACAAGAACAAAGTCGGCAAGATCACAAAGGCACAGCTTCAGGAAATCGCGAAGCGCAAGATGCCGGATCTCAACACGACCATCTTGGAAGAGGCCATGAACTCCATCGCGGGTACGGCTCGCAGCATGGGAGTGACGGTGGAATAAG
>CAYUWH010000025.1:0-12161 GCA_964448615.1 uncultured Candidatus Peribacteria bacterium | reverse complement strand
TAAACACGTAGGATTCTCGCATGACAACCGAGGCACCGCTGTATCTGCTCTTCGATTCCCGCATCCTGATCACGGAAGGACTGATCGCCGTGCTCCTGATTTTGCTCTTCACACTGCTGATTTTACCGAGCGTGCTGCGCCCGGGTGCGAAGACGGAAGATGTCGCACGCGCGGCGTACAGCTACATTGCGCAGACGATCGGCTTGTTCCTCATGACCGTTGCAGGATTGCCGGCGTTCATGGCGGCCATCGGTTGGACGGGCTACTCAAGCGGAGCCTACGCAGGGTTACTCACGGTATTCGCAGTCGGTGGACTGCTTTTCCTTTGGCAGGACGGTGCCCTGCGAAAGATTGATGTACACGCGCGCCAGTTGCCGCAACTGATCTTCATGCACGTCTGGAAACTGATCGGACTGCTTGCGATTCTCGTCGCGGGACTTTCGAGTGCGTTTTACATCTTCACGAACACGGCACCGTTGGCTCCGGGTTGGTGGGTGATGTATCTCGGACTCTTCCTCTACGGTATCCTGGTTTCCTGGCTGACGTTTGATCGCCCTCATAAAAAGATCCACGAACACAGCACGGTGCATCATTTCACCACGAAATCGATGAAAGCGGCCCATGCGGCCAAGGTGAAGAAGCCAGTGGCAAAGAGGAAGAAGAAGTAAGGCAGGTATTGAAGGTAAGGAACGTAAGGCAGGTAATTTGGGGCAATTTAACGTGTTTTACCTGCCTGACCTTCCTTACGTGCCTTACCCCTCCGTTCTCTTGCTACTTCCATTAATCATGGCATACTGATGCCACTTTAGTGGGAGTCCTTCGCAGGCTTAGGACAAGCCCTGCCCTGCGAGACGGTTGTACCACATTTCCCCCATTTCTATGTCGAGCACCGCTCAAACTCAGGAAAAAAAGCGCGGAAAGACGTACCGTGACCGCGCGAAGCTTTTAGATGTGAATAAGAAGTATCCGATGGCAGAGGCCACGGAGCTTTTGACCAAGGTCAGCACCACGAAATTCGACGGTACGGCAGAGGCCCACATCCGCATCAATGCCGATACCACGCAGGCCGACCAGTTGGTCCGCACGACGGTGAACCTGCCGCACGGTACGGGCAAGAAAGTCCGCATCGCCGCATTCGTTCCCGATGATTTGGTGTCCGAAGCCAAAAAGGCCGGCGCGGACCTTGCGGGCAACGATGATCTGGTAAAAGAAATCGAAGGCGGCAAGATCGACTTCGATGTCGCGGTTGCCGTTCCGGCGATGATGAAGAACCTCGGCAAGATCGCCAAGACCCTCGGCCAGAAAGGCCTGATGCCGAACCCGAAGGCCGGCACGGTGACGGACAACTTGAGCAAGACGATCGAAGCTCTCAAGAAGGGCCGTATCGAATGTAAGATGGATAAGTTCGGGATCATCCACGTACCGTTCGGCAAGATCTCATTTGGCGGTGCGAAGCTGAAAGACAACCTCGAAGCCCTCATGACGGGCATCAATGAAGCGCGCCCCGTCGGCATCAAGTCGACCTACATCTTGTCCGTCACGATCACTCCTACGATGGGACCTGGCGTGAAGGTGCAGCTGTAATACTCGAAAGAATGAAACACCGCCCTTCGTCCGCCTAGGTGGATCAGGGCGGTTTTTTTATGCCAGCGGCATCAGCAATCCTCTCACATCCTCCAGCTTTTCCACCAACACGAGCTTGCAACGCAATTGCGAGGCACCCTCGAACCCCTTCACGTAACTGCTCAGATGACGGCGCATCTCCAACATCCCCTTCTTCTCCCCCTTCGTCTTCACGGCCAATTCGCAATGATCCAGGATATAAGGGATCTTGTCAGCAAATGTCATTGAAGAAATTGTAGGGACAACCTCTGGTGTCGAGACGTCCGATCCGGACGTCTCACCTCGCGCCCGGAACGCCTGCATGATATCGGCCATCAACCACGGATTCCCGAACGTCCCGCGCCCGACCATCACGCCATCGAGGTTCCCGATTTTTTCCAATGCATCAGCAGCCGTATTGATATCACCGTTGCCGATCACCGGCACCTTCACGGCTTTTTTCAATTCATAGATTGGAGACCAGTCAGCACTACCGCTGAATTTGTCACAATAGCGACGGCCATGAATCGCAAAGGCTGCCGCACCTGCTTCTTCGAGTCCTTTGCAAAACGGAATCAGCGTGGTTTGCGAGTCCCATCCAAGACGTGTCTTTACACTGACGGGAATCGATACTTCTTTACATGCCTGATGCACCAACTCCGCAGCCAGCTGAGGATTACGAATCAGCGCCGCCCCATGACAGGATGACACCACTTTCGCTGCCGGACAGCCCATGTTGATATCGATACCGTCGGCACCCATCTGCTCAATCACTTTTGCCGCCGTCAAAAAATGTTCCGGCGTATCGCCGAACACCTGCACAATGAACGGACGTTCAATTTCCGCATCATACGAGAGCATGCCCATCGTTTTCTTTGCACCATAGTGAATCGCATCCGTGCTCAGAAATTCCGTATACACGATCGTGCTCGGAGCAATCTTTTTAATGAATTGCCGATACGATGCGTCCGTCACGCCTGCCATCGGAGCCAGACAAAGCATGGGACGCGCCGCGGTGGACCAATTGAATGACGACATAAATATATGGAGGAGATTGGTGACCGAAACCAATGATGTAAAGACGCGCGATCCGCGCGCCTCCTTCATCGGTCACGTATCCCGCATCACCGCAGAACATTTTGCCAAATATCGCGAGACAAAACCAGCGAGAAAACGTGCATTTCTAGCCCTTTTTTCGCATTATAGGAAGAGATGCGCCTCTCACGAGCTTTCGGCCCGATCGCAATGGCTTCCGCTGCATGGCCATTGGCGGCTTCCGCCCAGCGAGAAGGGATCATCGTCAATTTCATCCCGGGCTGCAACTTTCAGACCGGCGCACTCACGGCCTCGTGCATTCCCCTCTTCATCGCTCATATTGTCCAGTTTATTTTCATGCTGATCGGTACATTCTTCCTGATGAATATCATGTTTGGCGGCTATCAAATCACACTATCGGCTGTCCAAGGCAGTGATCGCAGCAAGGGTATCAATCGCGTGATCTGGTCGATCGTCGGTTTTCTTGTCGCCGCTTGTTCGTTCATCATCATGGACGTTGTTCTTACCGTTATTCTCGGATGACTTCCAAAAAATCTCAGAAGGCCTTCACGTCCTTCCGTATCATCGGCAAGAAAGCACAAGATCTCCTGATGCGCGCAAGCCAAGAGCTGCGCAAGGATCAGAAAGAAAATTCTGCGACAACCTCGTTCCCCGTCACCGAAGAGCAACCGCAGCTGACCGTGAATTTTTCGGTGAGCAGCATCGCGCGCTCTGCTCTCACGATCCTCGGCATCATCATTGCACTATGGGCCGTCTATCAGATGTCGGACAAGCTGATACTCCTGGTGCTCGGCTTCTTCCTCGCCGCCATCATCGATCCGACGGTACGCATGATGGAAAAGTGGGGCATTCCGCGCGGGATCGCGATTCTCATCCATTACTTCTTCATCATCTTCATCGTCCTGTTCCTGCTCGTTTCCCTGATTCCGATCATCGCGCAGCAGATTCAGAATATTGCGGTTTTAATCACGGAGTTTTTGAATGCCTTCCGGCAGAATCCACGAATCGAGCTGCCCTTGCTGGGACCGGATGTTAACGAGCGATTGACCGCACTGGCGCGCGCCATCGTCGACAACCTGACCATCACGCAATTCACGAATAATCTGCAAACGCTCGGCCAAAGCATGTCCGGAGTGGCGCAAGGCTGGGTGGCATTCGCCACGCGCGTGGCAGGCTCGGTCGTCGGATTCTTCGTCCAGAGCGTCATCGTGCTTGCCTTCACGTTCTTCATTCAGATCGAGAAGGAGAAATTGCGCTCGTGGCTCTCAAGCTTCTTCGCCTCACGCTATCGCAATTACATGGATGAAAAGGCGGATGCAATTTATCAAAAAATCTCACAGTGGGCTCGCGGCCAATTGCTGCTGGGGTTCACAATCGGCCTCCTCGTCTTCGTCGCGTTGAATATCTTGGGCATGAGTGAATACGCGGTAACCTTGGCGGCACTGGCGGCTCTCACGGAATTCATTCCGTACATCGGTCCGTTCATTGCCGCGGTGCCGGCCGTCCTTATCGGACTCTCGCAAGGCGGTTTCATGTGGGCTTTGATCGTCGCAGGCGTGTATTACGTCATCCAATGGTGCGAGAACAACCTGCTCGTACCGTTGATCATGAAACGCGCCGTCGGCATCTCCCCGATCGCCATCATGTTCGCCATGCTCGTCGGCGTCAGCTTCCCCGCCATCGTCCATCCCATTCTCGGCCTGCTCTTGGCCGTTCCCGCGACAACTATTATTGTCATTTTCTTGGAAGATTGGCGGAAATCTCGTCAGAGTAAACGTTGAACTCGCTCTTTTACAGCCCTTGGAATGCTGCTTCCGGGCCCTGTAAAGCGTGTTGCTGCGATCAGAACAGAAAAACCCGTCTTTACCAATTCCCTTTGGAAGAGGCTTTATGATAAACTTTCCAGAATTATTGACGAATTAGCACTCGCTAAATTAGAGTGCTAACTCACCACTATTCACTTCTGTTCTAATCCCCTATCACCCGTATGCACCCGTTCGATCGTTTTACTCCCAATGCCAAGCTCTCGCTCCAAATTGCAGAGCAAGAAGCGAAAGCTCTTCAGAGCGCCTACATCGGCACCGAGCACTTGTTGCTTGGTCTTTTGAGCATTCCAAAGTCGCTGGCATTCTCCATTTTTACGGGAGCGGGCGTCACGCTCGAGAACGTGCGCATCCTCCTGAAGGCCGCTAAGACCGCGGACATCGAAGGAAAACATGTGAAGCACGGCCTCTCGGTCTTCCTCCACAATGTGATCGAACAAGCCGTCGTCATCGCCCACAAGTTCCGCCACGCAAACGTGGGCACGGAACATTTGCTCTATGCCTTGGTTTCAACCGGCAAAAATGCCGCGACGCTTCTCTTGGAAAACATGCAGGTCGAAAGTGACGATCTGAAGGCGCACATCGAAGAGATGTTCGGCCAGATCAGTCAGTTCCGCCAGCAGAACCGCAACGTCGAACAATCGCTCGAAGCGTTCTTCCATGGCTTGCAGGGTGCCATTGCCGGATTGCAGAACAATGCACCGGGCGGTGAACCGGAGGGCCTGAAGAAGCGTCGCACCGACGGCAGCAGCAAAACGCCGGCTCTCGATTACTTTACCGATGACCTCGTCACCAAAGCCAAAGAACATAAGATCGACCCGATCATCGGGCGCGACAAGGAAATCGAGCGCGTCATCCACATCCTGAACCGCAAAACGAAGAACAATCCGGTGCTCATCGGAGAACCGGGCGTCGGCAAGACCGCCATCATCGAAGGTCTGGCCCAGCGTATCGCCAACGGCAGCGTGCCGGATTCGTTGCGCAACAAGCGCGTGCTCGTGCTGAACCTGGGTTCGATCGTCGCCGGTACCAAGTACCGCGGTGAATTCGAACAGCGCTTCGAGGATATCATCAAAGAGGCAACGCAGAGCGAGAAGCAGATCATCCTCTTCATCGATGAAGTCCACACCATCGTCGGCGCAGGTTCCGCCGAAGGCTCTCTCGATGCCGCCAACATCTTGAAGCCCGCACTCAGCCGCTCGACCATCCAAGTCATCGGCGCCACGACGCTTGATGAATACCGCACGATCGAGAAGGACCGCGCGCTGGAGCGCCGCCTCCAGCCGATCACGGTCGAAGAGCCGAACATCGAGGATTCAATCTCCATCTTGAAGGGACTCAAGGGTTCCTTCGAGCAGTTCCATCATCTGGAAATCCAGGACGAGGCCATTGAGGCCGCCGTCACCCTCAGCAAGCGCTATATCACCGAACGCTTCCTGCCAGACAAAGCCATCGACGTGCTTGATGAAGCGTCAGCCGGAAAGAGTCTGCAGCAATCGCAGCGCTCGCCTGAATTGCACGATATTGAAGCAAAGCTTGAACAACTTACGGTGAAGCAGCAGGAAGCCGTGAAGGATCAGAAGTACCACCAAGCTCTGCGCTTGAAGCAGGAGCAGCAGGATTTGAAGGAGAAACTCGAAGCACTGCGCGCGGCCGCGGACGGCGACGCACGCACGCCGGTCTCGATCACGGCCGACGATATCGCCGCAATCGTCGCCCGTATGACGGGTGTTCCAGTCACCAAACTCCTCAAGACAGAAGTGAAGAAACTCGCGAACCTCGAACAGATTCTCCGTGGATCTGTGATCGGTCAGGACGAAGCCATTCGCAAAGTGGCACGCGCCATCCGTCGCAGCAGAGTTGGCATCGGCGATGCCAAGCGCCCGATCGGCTCGTTCCTCTTCCTCGGACCGACAGGTGTGGGTAAAACTGAGCTCGTTCGCACGCTCGCGCGCGAAGTCTTCAACCGCGAAGATGCACTCATCAAGATCGACATGTCCGAATTCATGGAACGCCACAACGTCTCGCGTCTCATCGGTGCGACGGCGGGCTACGTGGGGTACGAGGAAGGCGGCCAGCTGACCGAACAGGTCCGCCGCAAACCGTACTCGGTCGTCCTCTTCGACGAAGTCGAAAAGGCGCACCCGGAATTCTTCAACCTGCTCCTCCAAATTTTGGAAGACGGCGTGCTCACGGACGGGCAAGGCAAACAGGTCGACTTCCGCAACACGATCATCGTCATGACGTCGAACATCGGTGCCGATAAACTGACGCAGCAGGCCGCGAAGATCGGCTTCAAGTTGGATGAGGAAGCCAAGACCGAGGAGAATGAGTACGAAGCCAAGCGCGAGGAAGTCATCAAGGAATTGAAGGACCACTTGCGCCCGGAATTCCTCAACCGCATCGATCACATCATCGTCTTCAACGCCTTGAACCAGGTGCACATCCGCAAGATCGTCCGCCTGCACCTCGATGAGCTGGTGAACCGCATGAAGGTGCAGGGCTACGACATCGTCGTCGATAATAAGGTCGTGAACCTGCTCGCGAAGAGCGGCTTCGATCCCGAATACGGCGCCCGCCCCGTTCGCCGCACGATTCAGGAGAAGCTGGAAGATGAAATCGCCGAGCACATCCTGAAGGGCATTTTCCAGCCCGGCGACACGATCAAAATCGTGAAAAAGGCCGAGGATAAGCTCGATTTCATGCACGGAGACGCCAAAAAGACCTCAAAACGGCAAACGGCGCCGGAGGAAACTGCCGTGGCTTAAAACGACTATACAAGGCGACTAGGGATTAGTTACTGGCGACTAGGGAGGGCAAGTGGCCCCAGTAACTAGTCGCTAGTCCCCAGTCGCCTTTTCTGCTATAATAGAGAGATTCCTCATACCAACACCCAATGTCCCTCGAACCCCTCAAAATTCCGCAAAACGTCTACATCGAAGACCGCATTGTCGGTCCGGTGACGCTCCGTCAGATTATTCTGCTCGGGATCGGCGGCGGATTCAGTTACGTGATATGGGCCGGGTTCGCACAGGCAAATGGCGGCACCGCTCCCCTGCCACTTACGATCATCGCCTGCATTCCGCTGGTAATCACCGCGGCATTCGCCTTCGTAAAAATCAATGATCTGAGCCTGATGCGCATCTTGCTCCTGATGATTGAGGGCATGAACAAGCCCAAGACCCGCAGCTTCTCTCCGCGCCAGGGATTCAGCATTCACATTCGCACCTTCTCCGAACCTTCGAAGCACAATACCCCGACAGTGATCCCAGAAAAGCAACAGAGTGCGCAACACCTCGACGATCTGACTGCCATTCTCGATAGGCCTCTCACAAAACCTGTCGCACCGGTTGCTCCTGCCATGCCGCCAGAAGCCGCCGATGAACAGGAGGTCACTGTTCGCACGAGCACGCCGGAACAAGCGCCAATCTCAACGTTGCCGGTAAATAAAGATCGCATCAAAGTCAGCCCCCTTCCCGCAGGCGTACAGGGTACGAACAGTCTTTTCCGCGATATCGTCTCTCACTAATTCTATGGCCGAACAAACACCCAAAAGCACCGTGCACAACCGCAAGAGCAGCTTCCTGCAAGCCACGCAGCGCTTCTTGCCGATCGCAGAAATCCGCAACGACACGGTCATCCTCAAAAACGGCGGCCTCCGGGCGATCATCCAGATCGAAGCACTCAACTTCAACCTCAAGAGCGAGACCGAACAGCAAGGCATCATTGCGGGTTATGGAAATTTTGTGAACACCCTGACATTTCCGATGCAGGTGTTCATTCGCTCTTCCCGCACGAACATCGATGACTATCTGGCCGGGCTTCGCAAGACCGCTGATACGCACAACAATGAAATGCTGAAATCGCAGACGCTTTCATACATCGCCTTCATGCAGAAGCTGCTCGATGTCGCCGACATCATGCAGAAGCGTTTCTACATGGTGATCCCGGTTGACCGCAATATCCGCAAAAAGACGCTGATCGAGCAGTTCTTCGATTGGATGAATCCGGATGATTCCAAAGCGAAGTCCGCGTATCGCGGCCAGGAACTCAGTCGCGGTCAGAAAGATCTGACGGAGCGCGTGGATTTGGTGCAAGCGGGTCTCACAACCATCGGATTGCGCGCCAAGCGCCTCTCGACTCGCGATCTTTTGGAGCTCTACTACCAGATCTACAACCCGAAAACGAGCCAACATGAAAAGATCCCAATGAATTTGGAAGAGTTGAAACTTGAAAAGACGGTATTCTAACCTTGTATGCATCCACGCAAAGTGCTCGATACGCCCAAAAAGCTGAACATGGGATCGGCGCATGCGCGTTTTATTGCCTACGATGTGCAGCCGACCGGGATCCAGGAAAACCAAGGCCTCTTCCGTGCGGCTATCCCCCCGGAGGGACCCATCGTCTATGAGGGCGCGAACCAGCAAGGAATGATACAGCCGGAGCCCGTTCTGTAGGAATATAGGGTGCCATGGGCTTTATTTGACGCATAAACACTCTCCTGTATAGTATTCCCGACGTAGCCGTTGCTCGTGCAAGAGCGGCTTGCCTCCTTTTATCCCTTCCCCTTGCACTCAATCTTTCGTATGGCCACAAGAACCCTTCAGAAACTCCAAAAGAATAACCCTCTCATGGAAGAGCTGCTCAAGGCCGCTCCTCCCCTCTTCCGCCCGCGCCCGGGTGAATTGGTCGAAGGCACGGTCGTCTTCCGCGGGAAGAACAAACTCTTGCTCGATTTGCAGGGCACCTCGACCGGCATCATTTCCGGCCGCGAGCTGCGCGATTCGTTCAACACATTCAAAGATCTCAAACTCGGCGATGTCGTCGGCGCATTGGTGCTCGAGGAAGAAAATGAAGAAGGACTCGTCGTCATGAGCTTGCGCATGGCCAGCCAGAAGAAGGCATGGGACAAGTTCCACGTGCTGATCGAAGGCGAGAAGACGATGAAGTTCACGGCTCAGGAAGCCAACAAGGGCGGACTCATCGCCAACATCGACGGCATCCGCGCCTTCTTGCCGGTCAGCCAGCTGGCTCCGGTCAACTACCCGCGCGTCAACAACGCCGACTCCAGCGAAATCATCTCCCGTCTCGGCAAATTCATCGGCCACACCTTCACGGTAAAGATTGTGACGATGGACGAAGAAGCGGGCAAGATCGTCGTCTCCGAGCGCGAAGCGATGAGCGAAGAGCGTGCCAAGGCATTGGAACACTTGAAGAGCGGAGACGAGAAGGACGGTATGGTCAGCGGCATCGTGAAGTTCGGCCTGTTCGTCACCTTCGAAGGATTGGAAGGTCTCGTTCACATCTCCGAAATCGCCTGGGGCCACGTAAAGAACCCTGCAGAGTATGCACAAATGGGTGATCGTGTCCGCGTGAAGGTGATCGGCATCGATGGCGATAAGCTCAGCCTCTCCATCAAACAGCTCACGCGCGATCCATGGGAAGAAGTCGCGCAGCGCTACCCGGTCGGTAAGAAGGTCACGGGTACGGTCGTTCGCTTCGCGGACTACGGCGCGTTCCTCCAATTGGAAAAGGATATCAACGGTCTCGTGCACCTCTCGGAAATCGCGCACCACAAGGTGACCGATCCGTCCGAAGCGCTCACGATCGGCCAGAAGATCGAAGCACAGGTGATCAATATCGACGTCGACGAGCGTCGCATCGGCCTCTCTGTAAAGGCTCTCAAGCCGATCGACAAAGAAACGCTTGAACGCATGAAGCTGGAACAAGAAGCGGCAGCCGATGCAAAGAATGAGAGCAAAGAGGAAGAAGCCAAACCGAAGAAGAAAGCTGCTGCGGCAGAATCCGCTGAAATCAGTGTTCCGGAAGGCATGTTGTTCGTTGCCTCGAACACAGGCAAGAAGTATTACGCCGTCGAATCCGCCCAGGGCCACAAGATCAAAGAAGAGAACCGCGTGTACTTCAAGACGGAGAAAGAGGCTGAAGAAGCGGGATACTCGAAATAAATACTCCTTCGGAGCGGAGACCCCGGGGTCTCCGCTCCGACAGGCGTTTTCGGTGTGTTATATTTTCGACCGTAAAGAAGTACTGATGAAACAATGAAGATGGTTCGCAGCCGAGACGCCGGCGTCTCGGCTGCAGGCTATTTCACCTCCTTCGGCATCTCCTGCTGCGCGAGGAAATGCAGATGCAGGTACGGCACTTCCTGTCCGCCGGTTTTCCCGACATGGAACACCAATTTGTAGCCGTGATAGTTGTTGCGCTCCGCAAATTCCTTCGCTTTCACAATCAACATCCCCGGAATCGCTTCGGTGTCCGGCGTAATGTGGATAATCGATTGCACGTACGTCGTGGGGATAAACAGAAGATGCGTCGGCGCTTTAGGATGAATGTCCTTGAAAGCCAGCGCCTCCTCATCCTCGAAGACGATTTCGGCAGGCAATTCTTTGTCGCGAATTCGATGGAACAGAGTGCGTTCTTCCATAGGGTGATTGGCATGAAAAATACAAGCCAAATCAGCATACTGGAAGGAAGGTCCCTTTGCACCAATAAGCCTTAAACTATTGCTTTATTAGCCAAAATGGAGGATAATAGAGGGGATGGCAAACAACTCACCGGAGAAAGGCCTTTCCGCCCCCCATGGCGCCCTTGAGCGCCCGAGTGCCGTCGTACAACCCGGCAAGGCGGAGAAGATGCAAGCGCTTCTGGTGGAAGTGAATGACATCATCAGCGAGAGCAGCCCGGCCAAGGCCGGCGAGCAGTGGAGCGGGGGCCAGCAAGGCACGGGCGGTGCGCAGCCTGCGAAGCAGGGTATGTCGTGGCGCGACCAAGCGATCGCCAGCATCCCAACGCCGCAGATCATGCAGAAACAGTTGGAGGTGCACATCGAACAAGAAGTAAAAGTGCTGCGTAAACAGGCCGCACGCATTACGGATCTCCGCAAGCCGGGGGCGGCGCATCATTTCAATGAATTACAATCGAAGATCCGTCGCCTGAACAGCCTTCTCGCAGGATTGCTCGAAGCATCATTTGACGTGCTCAAGCGCATCTTCATTCGCGTGTTTATTGATAAGCAACCGATACTGTGAAGCTTTTAGCTTTTAGGAATTAGCTTATAGCTAATTGAATATTTTTCTAAAAGCTAACAGCTATAAGCTCTTAATGTTTGTGATGATCGTTTTTTTTGTGATGCCCTTTGTGCCCCTCAATAAATCCCATCACCCAATCCATCGCCTGATCCGCAATACTCAAGGGCTTCATCAGCACACCCTGCACTTCTTCCGTCAGATTGGAAAATCTCCGCATGATCTTGCGCATGTCCGCCACGATAAAAAGCACATGATAGAGAATAATGAGCAGCATCACCGCGACCGCGATGTAGAGGCCGGTCATGAGACCTTCTGACGTGATTTCCATGGAAGTAGAGACGTTAAGTGACAATTGATGATACGCTGTACGATGAATCATGCGCAATATTTTTGAACACATTCGGCTGTTGCCACGCAAGCTCATCGCCTGGTTGATCGTGGGGTATCAACACACTCTCTCTCCAGATCATGGCCCACTGAAGGCGCTCAATCCCTACGGCTACTGCCGCCACTCCCCTACCTGTTCGGAATACGCGAAAAAGATGATCATGGAACGCGGCGTGCTGGTCGGCGGCGCCAAAGCGTTCTGGAGAATTCTTTCGTGTAACCCTTGGACTAAGCTTTCGGATGC
>CAYUWH010000024.1:0-21118 GCA_964448615.1 uncultured Candidatus Peribacteria bacterium | reverse complement strand
TGCCGGAATTCTTTTTATAGATTTTCCCTCCCAAGTTATCCGAATAGAGCGAACCGGGACCGGCCGTCACAATCCCTTCCGGAGAGCCGGAACCCGTGTGCACACCGACAGACTTGCTGTTTGTCGTGTCGTTAAGCGTGATGAAGGGTGTGTCTTGTGCACGCGATACCACTACACCAGACTGGAATTTCGCAGAGTTCTTCACCGTCAATGATCCTGAAGACGTAAGATCCTTCTCTCCATGCACGATCGCACCAGAGAGCGTATTCAGAACCTTGAGACCCATACTTCCCAAAGTTCCGTTCGTGATATTAATATTCAGCGCACCCGTCATCGTATCCCCTTGTTTCTTCACGTAACGCGCATCGCCAATAGTAAGTACTTGGCCAGAGTTGAACCCTGTGTTTGAGCCACCACCCGATTGATCCGCCTCACACAAAAACTTCTTCGTCGTGCTGTTGTACGTCAACTTATTGGAAGTTCCATTACAGTTGTACAAGCCGAATCCCTGCAGCGTTCCACCCGTCAGAAGGGTTGTCGCATTGATGGTGGCACCGGAGATGGCGCCGAAGACTTCGAGTTTGGTACGAGGCGTGGTGCCGGCTCCGATGCCCACGTTACCGGAGTTGTTGTTGTAGAGATTACTGCCGGACATCGTCCAGAAGTTTGAACCCTGGTTGTCTTGGAGTTGGACGACGGAGAGGCGAGGGGTTAAATACTGAGTTGTAAATGTAGAGAATGAAGCCCCTTCGTTATGCCAAACATACATTTCAATGTAATCACCGGCGACCAAGTCCACGACATCAAAGACGGAGCCATGCAGATTTTGATTTGTGCCAGGTGAGATGTTGTTGTGTTGCAGAATCGCTCCACCATTTTTGTAGATGTACGTGGCGATGTATTCTCCATCATCCATCACTGCTTGCGACCACCAAGAGGCATTGACCATATACTTCCCCGCTTTTTTAATCGTGATACGTCCGGAGCCGCTGGTACCGGGAGTGATGTTGGCAATATCGCCGACATCGAATTCTTCCGTATCAAGATACATTTTTGTAGTGCTAGTCGTGTTGATGGTCTGCGCTGCATTCCTCCTCATCTTCGCCATATGCACGCTTCCAGATCCTGAGAATAGCTCCGTCCAACCGGTGTTACCTGTGCCGGAGTTCTTCTTATAAATGCGTCCTCCAAAGTGATCGGAATACATCGAACCTGGTCCGGCCGTCACGATACCTTCCGGAGAGCCGGAACCCGTGTGGACACCGACAGACTTGCTGTTTGTCGTGTCGTTAAGCGTGATGAAGGGCGTGTCTTGTGCTCGTGAGATGACAGCGCCGGATTGCAAACGAGTGGTGCCTTTGATGTTCAAGTTTCCGGAGAACGAACCGTTTCGATCGATCACCAAACTCGTACCGGAAATCGTGCCGATCGTGCGAATCATGCCGCTCGCCGTAATGCTTCCCGTTGCGCTCAAATTGCCTGCAACCACCAATCCGCGTGTGAGTTTAAAGAATGAACCCGCGCGGTTATAAATCAATTTTTCCTGGATCGTATCGCCGAAGCGCATTTCGATATTCGCTGTCGCGTTTGAATCATCGATCACGTGAAATGCTTCGGTATTCACCAGCAATGTAGGGCTCCACGAGCTTGCGAACAGCGCTTCCGGAAGCATCGTGAAGAGCAAACCGATCAGCGTGATGAGCGCAACGTACGTTTGTACGGCACCGGTCCACTGCAAAGTGGACTTGCGAGAACGTCTCGCGCGGATCTTTGCCTGCAACTGTTTGTGTGTAGTTCGTTTCATGAAATCCTCTCATTATAGCAAAAAAACGCATGTTCGTCCCCCTACGTATATTGCGTAAAATAGAGAGTATTGTCTGGAGTAAACATGTTATTGATGTTTGTCAATTTCATACGAAAAGCGTGTTTTCTCGCGCATTACAAGAGGGTAAACTGGGGCAAGACATGAGAAAATAGGCGTTCAAGGATCATAGGCGCGTAGCTCAGTTGGTAGAGCATCGGTCTCCAAAACCGAGGGTCGTAGGTTCGATCCCTACCGCGCCTGCCATGAGCCAGTCGCTTCGCTCCGGTACATGGCAAGCCCATCTTAAAAATTACACATCCCTTTCCAACGCCTTTAGCACTTTCAAATATAACCCTTCCACGATCTTTTTCTGTTTTTTTCCGGAGGAAGCGTAGTGATCTAATCCCGGGGCGGCGTTGATTTCCAAAATCACATGATGCGGATCGAGGGGTTTCGAAAGATCGGAAGTAAGAATGTCCACTCCCGCGAGACGCAGTTCCATATCGCGAGCGGCGTTACACACGAGTGCGCGATAGTCAGCGTGAATGTGATCGGTGACATCGATGGAGATTCCGCCCGTGGAAAGATTGGCATTATCGAGGAGGAAAATCTTCTCTCCTTTTTTTGGAACGGAGGCGAGTCTCAGTTTCAGGTTTTTCAATTTCCAGCGAAACCGGAAGTCCTCAAGATCCAAAATCGTGTCGCGTCCATCACGTGCGAAAGACCGCTCCAGTTCGCGCAAAAGTCTGGCTATCGTCTTTGTTCCGTCACCGGTGACGGAAAGAGCAATGCGTTCGTACGCGGAGATCACTTCCCCATCGAGCACTACGACGCGATAGTCTCTGCCTTCGATAAATTTCTGCACGAGCATCACGCTGTCTTTTTGTAAAATCATCGCCGCAGTTTTTGCGACTTCTTGTGCATTCCAACATTTCACCACGAGTTCGCCTTGGCTGAGATGGTTCGGTTTCACGATCACGGGATAGCCGATTTTCGCGGCGTACGCAGAGGCCGCTCGTGCATCTCGTTTCGTCTTTAAATGTTTGCACAGCGCATCCGAAAAAAATGTCTGCTCAATGGGCGTGCGATAGCCCATCCGCTTCAAAAAAAATGACGTGTATCCCTTGTCGCGTGCGATCTCCACGGCGCCATGCGCATTGATGCTTGAGTTGCGATTACGAAAAAACGTCCGCTTGCCGTTGCGAAAGGTAATCTGCCCCACGTACCCAAACTCGGGTTCAATAAGCACCTTGGCGCCGATGCGCGGGCATAACTTCACCATCATCTGCGTGATGAAGGGCAGACGAATCGTTGGCTTCCTGGAGGGCATAGTGAGACAATAGCGCTGGTGGAGCTTTAAAACCATCTCTGGATCACTGTCAATCAGCACCCTGCGTCGGTACAGGTATCCTCGCGATGATGGTTCGTATTGAACTCGACATTCCGCGCCCGGGATCACTCCTCTTCTGGATGAGTGCGATTGCTGCCGTGTTTTTTTATGCGAATACCGGCACAGGCAAACCCGAAGCGCCGGCAGTTGCTGAAAAAAACGCTGCATCTCAATCGATGATCACCGCCGCGGTCGGCTCCGTTCCTCCCGAAGGCGGGGCGGGGATTGCCAACGCGCTGGCCGTGCAACAAGCTGAGCAAGATGCGAAAGCGTTGCGCATCAAGCAAGAAATTCTCAGTCGTCGCGAAGATATTTTGCGCGAAGAGTTGCAACAACTGGAGGCAGTGCGTTCGAACGATCCGGAGTTACAGGAAGAATTGATCGATGCGCGCGATCGGTTGACGGCCTTGCTCGTGAACAAACACGCAGCCGAGCTTGAATTGGCAAATGCCTTCAGTCAGATTTGGGAGGCGCAAGGATTCGCGATGCGTGTTTCCGTGAGTGCCCAAGCTTCTACACGGGAGGTATCGTTCGTGTGGCCCGTAAAACCCATGATGGGAATTTCCGCCGAATTTGACGATGCAGGCTATCAAAAACTGTTTGGCATGCCGCACCAGGCGGTTGATATTCCCGTGCCACAGGGAACGGTGGTGCGTGCCGCGGCGGATGGTGTGATCGCGCAGGTGAAAGATAACGGCATGGGTTTTAACTCCGTGATCATCAAGCATACCGATGGCTTTGCCACGCTCTACGGCCACGTCTCTAAATTTCTCGTGAGCGAAGGGGATGACGTGTATGCGGGTGATGCGATCGCACTTTCGGGCGGGTTGCCCGGCACGCCCGGCGCGGGGCATATGACAACCGGCGCACACCTGCATTTGCAATTGATTAAAGACGGTTCGCCGGTCGATCCCCTTCCCTATTTGCCTTCTGTCGGTGAGTGAGAGGAGCCGTGTATGACGTGCGGTATCTTCGGATGAGAAAGACATTTTTGCATGATGATCTGTGCCGCCTTTTCGTGTTGCTGCACGATATTGAGTTCAATATGCCCTTGTTCGGTAGCGGGTGTTTCGATCGTGAGAAGGCCGTATCCGAGCAAATATCCAAGAATGCTTTTCGTGCTCGGCTGCACGTTGGTGATGGCGTGGTAATTCACCTGGTTGATGCTTCGTCCGAGCAAGAATTGATCATAAAATACAAGGCGGTGTGTCGTGATGTAGATCACGTCATAGCTGAAGTTCAGCCAGGTTCTCCACAAAAAAATGAGCGCGAACAGCAAGAGAATGGTCGCGATGGTAATGCTGATTGGGTGAAAGTGGAATATGAGCAACAAAGCGATGCCGAACGTGGTGGCCACGATGGTCGGCAGCACATTGAACAGCAGATACATGGGGTGACGGGATATGCAGTATTCGACACGCTCCCCCTCCGCCAAACCGAGCGCCCCTCGTATTCGTTCATTTTCCTCGTCCGTCACCGCCGCTTCAAATTCTCCGAAGCGCAGCAAGCGAATCAAGCGGAAGGCGCGCAAATATTGGGTTCCGAACAGCACGAGAAAGAAAGGCAAGATGGAGAGCAGGTCTACCAACCCGAAAAACGAGAACATATAACGCAAGCGATGAGGGGCGCTGTAGACGTGCAGGGCATAATCAACCGTGAACAGTGCCGTCAGCACAATTTCCACTGCCAACAGCATTTCGTGGTACTCCGCGAGGGCGCCGAGGAATTCCAGCGGAAGAATAGCGATGGACAGTAAAATCAGAATCGCCGAAAGAAATTTATAGGCCTGACCCGTCTGCCCCGAGCCATGCTGCAAAATTGCCCACAATTCTTCTCGAATGATCTGGCCTTTTGCGTGTCCATGAAGCATCCGGGCAAGTTTGCCTGGAAAGGTGATGTATCACAATCCTAACTCGCTGGAGCAGGCACGCCCAATAACCGTTGATGCGGAAACGCTTTATCCCTGGTAAACCAGGTGGGTGACCGCATCCGCGGACCACGATCCGCAGAGAGTTGGCCTCCCGAGAGCGTCGTTAGAGAAGAAACGTAATCCGCACCTGACGTGTTATCGAGACGGGGCCATGATAGTTGTTGAACGTGTGGAAGTTCAACTGTTTTCGGGGAAGTTTGTAGTGAGTAGTAAGTAGTGAGTAGTATCTCGAAAAAACTCAGAGCAGGGAATCGCATAAAAACTACTCACTACCCACTACAAACTACTCACTTGAGCGTGAGTGCGAGTACATTGTGGAATCCCTGTTTGACCGATTCCGGATCGGATCGGTAGCTCCAATACGTTTGAGGATTGCAACGCGTGCAGTCTTGGTGCCGCTCAAAGTGATCCTTGGCAATGCCCAGCGAGAACAATTGATCGTCAGCGATGCCTTGAAGATTCACATGTTGTCCATCGAAAAATTTTGGATCAATGCCGCGTAATTCTTTTAAAGGATCCGTGAACTGCGCGCATTGTTGGCACAGTGATGGGCCGGCGACTACCAGCAGCTCTGCGGGCGATACACGATGCGCACGACTGAAGGCCGAGATAAACGCGGGAATCGCGCCGGCAAGCAGTCCTCTCCAGCCTGCATGCAGCACACCGGCTACGTGCATACGCGGCTCGTAGACGCCAAAAATCTGGCAATCCGCAGCACGGATGGCGAGGGTTAATCCGATCTCATCAGTGATCATGCCGTCAGCCTCTTCATCTCTGCGGCTTTCATCCGTTACAACAATCGTGCGATTTCCATGTATTTGCTTTGTGGTTGCCATGCGTTCGGCACCGAGCAATGTCAGTGCCTGTTCGTCGGTGTGCACGTTATCCGCACGCGTGAGCAATTGCACATCGAGCACTTCTTCAAACGGCCGAAGGAGTTGAAACGGGGATTGGAGCATAGGAGGTTTTGCGACGGAGAAATGCATCGTACGCCGTGGAAAGTTCGTGTTGAATGCGACAGCGAAAACCGATGCGCGAAAATGGTTGAGTGCTTTGTCTGATGGCAGGACGATTCCAGGCAATCGTTTCAAAGCGCCTGAGGGCATCTTCAAGGCTCGCAACGGTTTGCTCCGCAAAAAAGAGTCCGGTCTCTCTATCCTTCACGGCATCGCGCGCGCCGCCCGCATTGAAGGCGATTACGGGTGTGCCGCAGGCTTGAGCTTCCAGCAAGACAATTCCGGCATCTTCCACTTGCGGGAAGAAGAGTGCGTGAGCATTTGCATACAGTGCAGGAAGCTGTTCGTCTGCGACAAAGCCGAGAAATTCCACGGTTGGTCCGGCCATTGCTTTGAGTCGCTGTTCATCCTGCCCTCTCCCTGCAATTTTTAGCGGAAGTTTGAGCTTGTTGGCAAGTTCAATGAGAAGGTCGAAGCGCTTGTAGGGGACGAAGCGGCCGACGGCGAGAAAGTAGTTATGAGTCTTGAGTCGAGAGTCTTGAGTCGATTGAGTCTCATGACTCGAAACTGATGACTCATGTCTCCCAATCGGTGCCTCAAAAAATCTATCCCCCACCGGCGGCGGAATGACAATACTTTCGCGATTATAAATGCGCTGGATGCGCTCCTGCGTTGTGGTGGAGTTGGCAAAAAAAAGATCCACGCGCTTCGCAGTCGTCAGATCCCATCTGCGCAACTCACGCAGTTTGCCTTTGATCGTTTTATGCAGCATCGACGGCACGCGGAAATCGCGCAGATAATCGTTCTCCATTTCCCATGCATAGCGCATCGGAGTGTGACAATAGCAAGCATGCAGCGTGCCGGGCGAAGGAATAATGCCTTTGCCGACCGCATGCGAGGAACTGAGAATACTATCGAACCCTCGCACGTCCAGATCCTCAATGGCGCGCGGCATTTGTGCGAGTAGCACCTGATGGTGCGGCAGTAGTCGATACAACTTTTGCAAGTGGCTGCGATGCACGATTTTGTGTCGTTCCTTCGGGAAAAAATCATCGCGTGCGACGGTCGTGAAGAGCGGCGCATCGGGATAGAGCAGGGTGAATTCCTGGATCACCTGTTCAGCTCCGCCGGGAGTGGTCAGCCAGTCTGCGACGATTGCGAGACGCATTGGAGGAAACCGAAGAAATCGAGGAGTCCAAGGAGTCCGAAGAATATATCAAATGGCATTGTTTCACCATATATCCCTATCCTCGGACTCTTCGGTTTCTTCGGACTCTTCGGTATCCTCACGTCCATGCTTCGTCCTCCGCGCCGCCTGCCCCAGCGCTACAACCGACGCGTCAGCAATCAGACGCGCAGCGTGGCTCGACGCCGGCATGAACGTCAGCGGCAATATTGGTGGCAGAGAATGCAGCGAATGTGGAGTCGCGTATTGCGCAAGAGCGATGCCATGCGGACGTTTGTTCTCCGTTTTTTATTGTGGTTCATCATTGCGGGATCGGCGCTGGTTGTGGCGGTTGTGCTTTTTTCTCCGATTTTCCAGGTGCGTGAGATTGGTGTGTCGCGAAAAGATGCGCGCATCGATATTGAACATGTGCAACGCTTGCTTGCCTCTCTTAAGAAAAGACATATGTTGTTTTTGTCCTCGCAAGAGGTATTGCCGTTGCTCAGAGATGGCTTGCCTGCGACTAAAACGACTCCTGCTCAGCCGGGTATTGCGGACCTGGAATCCGTCACGGTCAATAAGCGGTATCCATCCACTCTTCTCGTGCGTCTTACGCTGGATCCGCTGATCGCGCGCCTCAAAATTGCTTCCTCCACCGGCGGCACTACGATGGCGGATTTTCTCACGGAAAAGGGCGTGTATGTCTCCTATTCTCCAGATCAAGTCGGGAGTGGCGCATCCCTCCCTCTTATCACGATTGTAGATTGGAAAGATCCTCCAGCCCCTTTTCAGCGCTTACTTGATCCCACATTCCTGATTGCGATGAACCAAGCGGAAGAAGCGGTGCGAGAGCAGTTCGGTCAGCAAGTCCGCTCGCGTACGGTGTATTTGCGCGGGCAAGAATTCCATTTCCAAACTCCCGAATACGCGCTGTGGTTCGATATTCGCAGCCCACTCGACATGCAGCTTTTGCGTTACCGGATGTTCCTGCAAACCGTCGGCAAAGCGGCTGCCAAAGAGTATGTCGATCTGCGTTTGTCGGATCGGGTGGTGTATAAATGAAATCGTATACTCGTTACTCGTATACTCGAATACTGATGTTCCACAGAGCAATGGAACCTATTTTTTGTTTCTATGAAGAGGAAAATCAATGCTTGAATGTTGTATTTTTTCAAATAATCCTTTAAATCTAATAAACAAGAATTAGCATGTATGCATGACTACATTTACATCGCTTGATATCTGGAAAGTTGGCATTGAACTTACTAAAGAGATTTATCTGCTTACGAAAAAATTTCCTCGCGAGGAAATTTATGGTTTGACCTCGCAAATGCGTCGGGCAGTCACCAGCATTCTCGCAAATATTGCCGAGGGGTGTGGTAGATATACCTATGCTGATAAAGCTGCAAAATTTGTTATTTCTCGTGGTGAATGTACAGAAGTTGAGGCATTTTTGCGCATAGCTATTGCTTTGGAATTTCTTACCGAAGCTGAAGCATCGAAGGCTTTATATCTAACACAAAGAAGCGGTAAGCTCGTTTCGGGGCTAATTATTTCTACAAAAAACCGTTCACGAGTACACCAGTAACCAGTATACGAGTATACGCGTTCAACCCTTAATTGCCGCTTACACAATATTCTCAAAATTATGGTCTGGTGTATTTCGCGAACCCCCCATTTCCGGTAGTATCTTCCTGATGTACGGACCCATCTTTTCTGTGTTGCTGATGGGCATGGTTCCGACGTGGAGCATGCAAGCAAGTGTAGGAGCAGGACCCGGGACAATGTTCGTCGCTCCGCCAGCATTGCAAGTCACCGGAGATCTGCCTGTCCTCACGATACCCGGTAAGTTCTCCGCTTCCGGCGCGATCATCGTGGATCTGCAAAGTGGGCAAATGTTGCACCAGCGTTCCGCATCCGTGGAACGCCCGATGGCGAGCCTCACAAAACTCATGACGGCCTTGGTAATCGCGGAAAAGCACTCGATGGATGAGATGGTGCCGATTCCCATCGACATCGGCTCCGTGCCGGGTACCAAGGCGCATTTGCCACCCGGTGATCACATGAGCGTGGGGGATCTTCTTTCTGCATTGCTTATTGCTTCTGCCAATGATGCGGCCGAAACGCTCGCGCGTTTTGACAGTGGCACGGAAGCGGCATTTGTGAAAAAAATGAATACGCGCGCGAAGGAATTGGGATTGCGTCAGACCGTGTATGCGAACCCTGCAGGTCTTGATGAAAAAGGGCAGTACTCCACCCCGCGCGATACTGCTTGGCTTGCGATGTTCGTGTGGAGATTCCCGGAGATTGCAAAGCGTCTTGCGATGACCAAAGCAGATCTGCAAACCGCCAAGGGCACCAAGATCACCGTCACGCATACACACGAATTATTGCATGAGGAAAACAGTCCGGTGATGGCGGGAAAAACCGGCACCACCGAAGGGGCGAAACAATGTCTGCTCTCGATCGTGCGTGCGGGCAATAGGCAGTATCTCGTCGTTCTGCTTTCTTCCAGCGACCGATATGACGACATGCGCTTGATGCTGCGCGCGCTTGTTCCCGAGCCTTCCGTACCTTGATCCAATACCCGCTTCGCCACTGGCTTTCAGTGCGGATCCGGATTATCTGTGTCACGGTGTTTCTCGTGGGAGGATTATTGCCCCCGTATGTTCCGAACAATGCATTCAGCGCGGGCCCGGAGGAAATCAGCGTCGATGCGCCGCAGTTTTTGCTCGTGGAAGACGGCTTCCTGATGAAATCTTCATCGCTGACCGAACAAGGTTCGCGCAGAGCATACGCGGAAGGAATTATTCATAATGTGCGTGAGGGGGATAGTTTACTGAAGATTGCCGACCGGTATCGCATTTCGGTCGATACGATTCTCTGGGCGAACGGCATCGCGCGCGATGCGGCGCTGAAACCGGGCCAAGAGCTTGTGATCCTGCCGGTTGATGGTGTTCTGCATACTGTGAATCGCGGGCAGACGTTGCAGCAGATTGCGGAATTGTACGGGATTCCCTCTGCGGTCATCGCGACCCAGAACAAAGTGCAGGGAAATTTCATTTTGGCAGGACAAGAATTGATTATTCCAGGCGGGCGTCCGATCGTGGGGAATAAGATCGCGCAGGGCGATCTTACGTTTAATCCCAACGTGAAAGCCGGAGTCAAACAACCGACCACTCCCGCTCCCAAACCGACCGGCGGCAAAGCGGCGCCTACCAACACCGTGGCGGAACCGAGTTACGGCGTGCTTGGCATGCCGTGTAACAATTGTTTCTATACGCAGTACTATCATCCCGGACATTACGCCGTCGATATTCAAACCCGAGGCGGCGGTCCGATTTATGCCGCGGAAGACGGAGTAGTCATCCGCAGTGACGAAGGGTGGAACGGCGGTTATGGTAATGTGGTCGAAGTCGATCACGGTAATGGTCTTGTAACGCTCTACGGTCACAATAAGGCGTTGTTTGTAAAAAAAGGTGATACGGTGAAGCGCGGACAGGAAATCGCGTCCATGGGCAACACAGGACGGGTATACGGACAAACGGGAATTCACGTGCACTTCGAAGTGCGTGTCAACGGTATCAAGAAAAATCCGTTGTTGTATCTCAAGTAGCGTCAGTACACTTTGCTCATGTTCCGTCGCGAATATCTCTTCATCGCATTCGTGGGCATCGCGATCGTCATGCTCTTGAATTTCCGACCGCATCAAAGCAGATCGGCGATGGAGAAGGCATTGCAGGGCACGCTGAATGCCATGGGGGGAGAGGAGTTTTTGCCACAGATGAGCCCTTATAAACCAAAGGCCCATATCCGCGTGATGCCCGCGAGCGATAAAGGGTGGGATATCGCCGTGACCGTCGAAGATTTTATTACTGGAGAATCTGCGGAGCACAATCCGGATCATCTCGCAGTCGGGTATCCCTATCTATTCATCGATGGAGAAAAGATGGGTCGACTCTACGGAAATGCCTATCATGTACCTGAACTTTCCGATGGTGAACACATCATTGGCGTGTACTTCGAACAGCCGAACGGAGGCCTTTATCGCACGTTCGGCAAGCCCATCGGTACCTCAATCCTGTTGAACATCGGGGGGGGCAAGGCCCAGATCTGGCCGCTCTGAAATGTTTGAAGTTACCGCTGGCGCGCGGAACATCGATTGCACTCTTGCACCGAACTCTTTGAAGAACGCTTTCATCAGCGCTTCCATTCTCAGCCAGAAAAAGAGCAGCAGCGGGAACGTCAATGCGAGTACGTTGAACCAAAAATGCAGAGGAATCAGCGGCACGTGAAACACGGTGTCCGAAATCCCGGCGCACGGCTCGCAGCCGATGCGTACATGCTGAATGATGCGATAGGTGTGCTCCACTGCATGCCAGCCTTGCACGCCGATGGTCGCGATGATCAGGCCTTTGGTGACTTCATCCAGAGTGTGTCCTTTTTGTTTCCATTGTCTGAAAAACAGGAGGCAGGCACTCGCTAGCATCAGAAAATACACGCTGTCGAAAATGAAGTGATTCCATTCCAGATCCAGAAAGAAAATAATGCCCTTCGCGACCGTGCGATGTTCACCGAGATACCACCACTGGAAGATCTGCGAGACGTGTTCGAAGTGATGGAGAATCTGATAAATCAGCGCGTTAAAGAGAAGAAAGGTTGCGGCCCAGCTGACATCGCGCAGCGGGAATGGTTTTGCTGCGTCGCGGTTATCCGCAAGGATCCTGATCCACTGCACGAGTTTTGCAGTGATGAGAGCGTAAAGAGCGAGGAAGAGCCAATAACGCCAATCAGCAAAAAGATAGACAGGCGCTCTCCCGTCGGCATAAGCCGAAACGGGCAGAAGGATGGCCGCCAATACCGTCAGAAAGAGGGTATTCATGCGGGCCTCATTGTATCGTGTGCAGATGTGTGCGTTGGGAGTGGGTATTGATGAATTATATAAAATATGTTATAATAATAAAGTACTCCTTTGCCATCTTCTCACGCCAATACTATGACCACTGCTTCCGCCCAACACGTACGCCGTACAGCATTCCTGTGGGCTGCGTTTGGTCTATTGGCGTTGTGGATAGGGGTGGTGTTGGGGTGACGCTATTACTATCCCTCCGCTTGTTCGTCGGGCGGTGTGGCTTTTCCCGGCAGATTGCAGTAAACACGCAGGGCGGAGAGCATTTTCGCGTAGCCGTCAGGCTTGAGCAGATCCACAAAATCGTCGTGTTTGCCGAATTTCACATTAATGCCGGGATCCCGCAACGGATAATTGCTGCGAAACTCACTCAAGTTCAGTACGCGCCCATCCTGCTGCGCTGCTGCGAGGAACGTACGGCAGGCTTCGAGAAAATTTCCACCATGCAGCAGAATCCAGTTCTCGACTCCTATGCCTCCTATGCCGCCGTCGAGTTTCTTGTAGACGCCTGCTTCTTTGAGCACTTTCTTTGCGAGAACAATATTGGCGATCACCCGGCGGCGCTCCGTGGGATCGGCGATGGCATTCAATCGCTCGGAAACTGCATCGTGCGAGCCATAGGCCATGAGTTCGGAGTTGCGGACAAACGCGATATCGATATCGGGATTACCGGGGATAGCGGTCGCGCCTTTTAAGCGGAGTTGATAGCCGCCGTTCTCATCAGCGTGCGAGATATTGTCTTCGCCGCCGAGCGCATCACGAAGGGCTTGCACGATTTTATCCAATTGCTTGAAGGGCGACTGACCTCCTTGGTGAGGCTGCACATCGTCGAGGCGCAGCGTGAAATCGAAATCGCGCGCCTCTCCTGGCATCTGGGTTCCGCGCCCCGTGGAACCGATATCGAGCAAGCTACTTACAGCCATGCTCTCCACAAACCCTGGTGCCAGCGGAATGCCGAGTTTCCCGAGAGTTACGGTGAGCTTCGAGACAATTGCGTCCTTCACCACTGCGGTTTCCTGTTCTTCTTGCGTGATTTTCTCCATCCAATCTGCAATATCCCGCGCATACGCCGGCACATTTTCTTCCAGTGCGGAGTGCCGAACGACGGGATAGTCCCCGCCTCCGAAGCGGGTGATTCCCGCGAATGTGCGCCGCAGATCATCGTAGTGCTCGGGCGTGAAAATCAAGGAGTTTTTCTGGTCATAGACGGGGATGTAGCACCCCTTCTTGGCGATGGTAAAGAAGAGCTCACGCACATCGCGTCCATTGGCTGCGAGCAGATCATCCACGACGATGGCATCGATCTCCGTGGACGCAAAACCGGTGCGGATGCCGTAGTGCTGATCCCCGATGATGCCGGTTTGGAATAGTTCGTACCGTTTGTTCTCGAACTGGGTCGTAGTGGCATCTGTCAGATGGAATTGCCCTCGATCGCGCACGACAAAAATGATGTTGCCATAATTGCTTGAGCCCGATGCGGCAATCGCCGACGCAAGATTAATCGACGCATCCCTCACTCTGCTCACGTCGGTATCGAGCGGCGTCGAATCGGAGCTTGCATCCGATCCTAAAAATTCCTTGGCGACGCTGCCATTCTCCAGAATATTCCAGAGATACTTCGCTTCCGTGCCTTTCAGCAAATCTCCTTCCCGCAAAGCCAAACCTTCCCGCGCGAGCGCTCGTCCGCGAGCATCGGCTTCCCAGCGTTTTTGTTCCATGCGATCGAGTACTGCTTGACCCAGCGCAACACCGTGTGATCGATGATCCGCATCCGCTGCGTCCGGCTGAAGCGGGCGCAGGAACATGTCCGCAACGCGGCCGTACAACGTGCCGCCTTCTGGGACGTTGAGCTGCCTCCGGAGCAATTCCTCTTCCGCCAGAATCCATTCCCTGAGTGCAGAGCGGTCCTTTGGCTGGGGGCCGCTGTCCGGATCGTGCGCGGTGGAGAGTCCGGATTGGCGCAGCAATGTCCGCATTTTCACGAGCGCCAGGGCGGCGCGCTGCAACTGTTCCTCGCTGAGAAGTGATGCGTCTTTGGCTTCGGCGACCGCTGCAAGATGTCGATCGCTTTGCTCCAAAAATTGCAGGAATACACGAAGGGATCCGTTGCCCGAATCAGCATGTATTTTAACCAGATCGGCGTAGAGCAACGATTGGATCCGGCGAGCGTTCACGGATTCCTTGCGTAGGCGCGGACTGAGATACCCTGTCGTGTTTTGTTCCAATGTTTCATTGTTATGGAGAATCAGAAATACTCGCAGCACTTTTCCCGCGTCGGGAAGATTGTTTGATACGAATACTTCTTCCACTTTTGCATAAGTGACGATTGGATCGTCGGTAGCCATGATCTGCTCCATGATTTCTTTTTTGACCCGCTGGACGGATTGTGATGGACATTGCTCGATGCGCAGAAGCACCGTGATGTACGCAGGAAGCCGATCTGAAGGTATCGCCACCAGCCGTTCCATCTGGCCTATCACTATTTCCCGCGCATGCGGGGAAATGTCTTGAAGTTGCGCCAAAATATCGCGCACTTTGGCAGCAAACGCAGATGTCTTTTCCGGGCCGTTTTCTTCTTGATGCAGTTTGGCAAAGAGTCGAAAGATATTGTCGTACGGTTCACCAACCAGATCTCGATACGCGCGTACGGGGTAGTCGGGTTCAAGGGCTTCAAGGGTGGCATCGGGGATGCGCATGATTGTTGCAATGTCGATTGTTCCTTCCCGCCCCAAAGCAGCGCGAAGTTCCTTGATGAGTTGCGGCGACTGCACGTCTTTGGGCTTTAAGAGTGCCAGGGCTACCATGTACGCGAGCGGATTTTCTCCCCAAGAATACGGAAGAAGACGGTGCCACGTTTGTTCATCGAGAATCCCCGGGTGGCCATACCGCTTCACCGTCGACATGTGGTGGGTCAAAATGTTGCGATAGTAGTACTTGTCGGTCGCCTGCTGTATCAGCACTCGCTCCGCCGCTTCTTGTACGTCGTCGTCATTGCATGGCAATATTTCGCGCAATTGCCTAAGACGATCATCGTTCTGTACATACTGCCCCACGATAAGCAGGAGTATTGGGCGGAACGCCGCATCACTGATGCCAAAAAACTCCTTGTATGATCGCATTTCTTCGAAGTCGCCGTTCATGTTCCAGCAATGGGGTAGATGTTCCACCACCGCGGCTTGTACCGCGGGGTTTTGATAGGTTTCCTGTGCGATATGCAGCCCCTCGATGATCTGGCGCGCGCTGGCAAAATCTCCCGGTCTCATTAATCCACCCAATCCGGCAACGAGTTCTGCAGAGTCCAATGCCATGTTTTCCGGTGAGACATGGCAGATTTCATGAATGCAGAGCGCACGTTTTCCATCTCCGCTTTGCATCGCCTTCAGGATGCACTCTCGCACCACCTCCGCAAAACGTTCAGGCGCCATGCCGCATGCCTGTGGGGCGGCCGCTATCGGGGAGACGGCGTCTCCTTCTGGGGTAAGGTCACGGAAATACAATAAATATGCCGCTATGCCTGCATCAACCGCCTGTGCGACTTCCGGTTCCGCATAGGAGAGATACAGGCCCTTATGGCGTCGCAGTATCTCAGCGACCTCTGGGAGAGACGGAGCCCATTTGCCGATCTTCTCCAGCGCCATCCCTCGGAGTTCTTCATCGGAAATTTCAAACAATTTCAGAATATCGTCGAACACTTCCGGCTCATGCGCCGCTATGCCAAAGACGGAATCAGGCGTCATAGCACTCAGAATCTGGGGCGGCAGCTCTTTCCATTCGCCTCCGCTCTTTTTTTTCTGAATTGCGTCGACGATGGCGCGCCCGTTTCCGGGTCTTCGCATCCAAATCCTCTCAATGATTCCGACAATTCGTTCAATGTCTTCGTCTCGCGGCGCATTCATGATCGCATACAATTTCTGTTGCGTTTCCCATGCTCTCTTTTGAGCAGGTCCTAGCGTCGACGGGTCAACTTCCTGCGCTGGCTTCCGTTCGTCATCAAACAAGTAAAATTCGTCATCGTCCGGATAAAATGGAAGCGGCGGGACTTCAACGGGGGGCGGAAATTCATCGTTGTCATCAGCCATGGAAGTGGATGTGGAGAGAAATATGTTTAAAGAACATTATATCATATTTTGTCCTATTTTTAAAATAGGAGACTGGTGGAAGTTTCGGGTGGTGGTATTTGTAAAGATTCTGGCTGCGCCACGTTGTTCGTGAACGACGTGGCGGGACCGACCCCACTTCGCCCTATGGGGCTACGAGGGATCTCGGATACAGCAAAAGACTTCGGAAAGGGTGGATGCAATTTGAGATTTCTGGCGGGACCGACGGGACTCGAACCCGCGACCTCCTCCGTGACAGGGAGGCGCTCTAACCAACTGAGCTACGATCCCACATATGTGGTTGCAATGCTTTGAATCGCGTGAAACGGCTGTGGCGTCAAGACAGCTTGCAGAAGGTACCAGGACAGGGTCGGGAATACAATGGTTTCCTGTAGAGACCCAGGATTCCTGTCTGTTTTGTGCACTTTAATTGACAATTTTCTAACAAGAGAGCGAGAGCCACCGCGTGACCGATGGTTTTTTTGTGCCTCAAAAAAATCCGGCAGATCACAGAGGATCTGCCGGGAATGCGCGTTATTGCGATTCGAGAATGGCCATTGCCTCCTCGACAGTCGCTGTGATGGGAAACATCTTCTCCGCGCTACAGCGATGAAGCTTCTCTGCCACAGCTGGCTGTGCGTTGCAGAGTGCGATGCCGCCTTGCCGCTCCTTGAGATACGTATGAAGCCGGATCAAAAACCCCAGCTCCAGTGCGGGCAAATACGGCACATCGGACAAATCGAGCAACAGCTTCACGTATCCCTGCTCGATGAGATTCAGAAGATCCTTCTGAACCGGCAGGTTCGTGCTGTCACTGCGATCTTCCAGAATGCTGCCCTTCGGAAAGCGAACCTTGGCGATGGTGCCGCAGATCTCACTGACGGTGTGTTCGGACATGTTGGAATCCTCCTTTGATCGAAAAGGACAGTGAATTCTTTTATTATCTAATATCACATGCAAATTCTTGTCAAATTTTGTATAGACAAAGAAAACCCCAGCCGCATTGGGCTGGGGTTTGGGGAGAAGTGTGTCCTCTTTACTGCCGATTCCACCATTCGACATCAGAAGCCAGGACCTTGGTTAGCGCGTATGCCTGTTGGTAAGTCAGGTCAGGTGCATGGAGCAGCACACGACTGGCCAGATGGCCGCGTAGCCGTGCCTGCTTCGCGCCCTTCCAGTTTTGATCGAATTCCAGGATGAAGTGTCTACCATTCCACTTCAGCACGGCCCGCGGTGATCCGTCTTCTGTAGAACAGAATCGCACATGCTTCTCCTTCAGATCGAATAGGTGCATGACCGCGGCGTTACCTCCGCCACCACCGAACACCCCATACTCGAAGTTGAGCATGGCGCACCCGGTACCCAGATTCTTGTGCAGCAGGGTCTCGAGTCTGTCTTGCTGAAGGGACTCGGCGATCTGCCGAAAGTGCTGAGCATCGCGAATTTCCTGGAGAGTCAGGTCCAGGGCGATCGCGATCGTCTCGTACCGGTTGCTGATGATCTGCATGGCTTTCTCCTTCTCTGATGAACAGAGAGAACACATTGTCCTCTCCCGGCTTGGCTCTCTCCGTAAGAGAGCGATGCGGGAAGAGGCGGCTTCTCGTTGTTTGCAAAGATCTATACTTATTGTATAGATATACTAATACTTGTCATTAATAATAAAACTGTCATTCTATATTTTGGCTTACAGTAGAGAAAAAATGATGCCGATATTTTCGGCAAAATGTGCTATAATGGGGTCATGTTAGAGCAGATCCTGACCCAAAACGGCTTCTCGGAGAAAGAAGCAAAGGTGTATCTGGCGGCTCTGGAACTTGGTGAAGCTCCCCTCTCACGTATCGCCTCCAAAACACATCTGCAACGCAGTACGGTTTATAGTCTCGTGGAAGCCATGAAGGGCAGGGGGATCCTCTCCCTCACGAAACACAAAGGCATTCACTATGCCGCCGCTCTCCCTCCGCGCATTCTCGTCGACCGCTTCAAGCAGTCGGCTCATCTTGCCGAACAAGGATTATCTCAACTACTTGAGCTCGCGTATTCTTCGCCGCTGAAACCGCGCATACGATTCTACGAAGGACTTCAAGGACTCAAAGAAATCCTCCGCGAATTCTCGTATTCCAAGCAGCAGTCGATGGGGTTCACTGACTATGAACAAATGCCCAAGGAACTCTTTCAATTCATTCGCAAAGAAGTCGTACCTCAACGTAGGAAACTTAACGTGTTTACACATTTCATCGTGCCCCGTAATAACACGAATATTCACATTCAAACAGAAGATGAGATTCATTTTGCCGAGCACCGCATTGTCGATTTTCCTCGTCAGAAAAATCCCATTGAACTCCTTCTCTTTGAGGAAAGTAGCGTCGGATTTCTCTCATTTACCTCGCATGAACAGTTTGGCGTGATCATTGACTCCGCGGCGATTCATCAAACGTTACGAAATCTCTTCGAGCTCGTATGGGGGAATGTAAAGTAGTGGTGAAGCACATCCTCACTTCACTCTCTTCAGCCACGCATCGGGCCAATGTGTCAGCGTGGTCGTGAGGTCGCTTTCATTGAACTCAGGGCTCGGCATATCGATCACAAACTCCGGATGCTTTGCCGCAAATTCGCGGGCGGCGGCGGAGGGGTTGTCGTCTTTCCATTCGGGTTTGCCACGAGGGGCATCATACAAATATTCCATGCAGCCATCTGTCGCGACGATGTAGGAGCCTGGTGAAACAATGTCGTAGTAGGCCTCCAATTCATCGGCAACGTGTTGCTTGGAGTGATTCGAATCAAGAATCACCATCACGGTTTCTCCTGGTTTAATCATGCCTTTTACCTGCTGCACAATTCCAGGATCCGTCGAACTTCCTTCGATCAAGGTAATCAGCGGAGCTAACACATGCTCCTCCACTTGCTGGCGATGATTTCCACGGAATTCCAATTCCACGCCGATCACACGTCCCTTGCCAATTGCTTTGCAGAAGCTGGCGTACATGATGACGCCGCCGCCGTGCGCGACGCCACATTCAATAATCACATCGGGCTTCACGCGCCAAATCACTTCCTGCAAACGCATCACATCTTCCGGCAATTGTACCGTTGGCACGCCCATCCACGTGAAGGTGTAGGTGTATTTCTCGTTCCACGCGACCTTGGACCACACATCCGAAAGCAGTTCGAACGAGCGCTTGGAATAGAGCGGAATATTTTCGCTATGACCGTCCTTCACCATTGTGAGCTGCTGCTTATCGGTATCGATACTGAGATTCATGAACGTGTCGGGAAAAATGAGATGGCGAAATGGTAAAGGAGAATGGGGGAATGATAAATAGGCGATGAATAATATGCACCAGGCAATATGTAGCGGACCTTACGTAAGGTCCGCTACCAAACGAATGAATCTGCATTTGTCTGTACGTTGCAATGAATACGTTGCGTATTTTGCAAAAATATCCGAAGCAGCTGACCTTACGTAAGGTCAGCTGCTTAATGAGCGTTTCATGATCGCTGCGATTTCCACCACGCAATCGTTTCTGCAATGCCCTCCTCCACACTCATGGAAGGGCTCCAGCCGACTTCTTCGCGCAGTCTCCGTACTTCCGCCGTCAGGATGGGCGGATCATTCGCAGGAGCCTCAAGAGCGCCAAAGTCGATGCGATCTTCTGTATGCAATTGTTTCGCGATTGTTTCGACGACAGTGCGAATGCTGACCGGTGCTCCCGAAGCAATATTCACAGCGCCAGCAACATCGCTTTCCAGGAGGGACACAAAGGCATCCGCGACATCGCGCACCTGCAAAAAATCGCGAATCTGCTTTCCGTGACTGCACTGCGCCCGCTTCCCCTTCAGAAGGGGCAGAATGATGGAGGGCACCAGACGCTCCGGATATTCATGCGGTCCGTAGAGCAAAAAGACGCGACCCCAGGCTGTGCTCAAGCCATCTTTGGATGCCTCCATCACTGCCTTCCCCGCAAAGGCCTTCGCAATGCCGTACGGTGTGGTGGGCAAAAGGGGGGTCAGAGCCTCATCGCAATGTCCCTTCTGCCAATCGTATTCCGCGCAGGAGCCGGAGCCCACAAAACGCCGCACGCCGATTTCTGTGGAGAGCGCGAGGAGATCCAGTGTCGCCTCTTGCCATTGCGTGTTCAAGGGTGATGTCCAGTAGATGCCTGGCGTCGCGATCCACGCAAAGTGCAGAACATGAGTAGGCTGCACCGTCTTCAGAAGATTCTGACGGGCCTCAGCATCGAGCAAATCAACGTGGTGCCATGTCACCCCTTCCGCAGGCACTTCATCGCGCAGAGACACAGCGTGCACGTCAAAACCGCGTTCACGGAGAAGGGGAAGGGTCTGTCTCCCGATAAAGCCGCTCGCTCCTGTTACCAAGACGCGCTTCATGCGAGAAAGTCAGGGAATGTGGCGTCGCGTTCTGCAAGGATCTTTGGTTCCGCAGGCCACGCAACACCGAATGCCGGATCATTCCATCGCACGCCCTCTGCAGCGTCCGGCTTATACTCCCCTGCCAGGCAGTACAGGATTTCCGTATCCGGTTCGAGCGTTAAAAATCCATGCGCGTAATCCTTGGGAAGATACAATCCTTTGCGATTTTCTGCGGAGAGTTCAACGCCGAACCATTGTTTGAAGGTGGGGGAATCCTTCCGCAAATCTAATGCGACATCAAACACTTTTCCCTTCGTACAGCGAATAAGTTTTACCTCTCCATGCGGAGCTTTTTGCCAATGCATGCCGCGAAGCGTAAGCGCGTCACGGTTTCCCGAGATGCAGCTGTACTCGAAGCGTTCTTGCAGTCCGTGCTTCTTCGCGATGGCTGCGTCCCACGTTCTCCCAAAAAATCCGCGCTCGTCTTCCTTGAGCAGAG
>CAYUWH010000023.1:8056-21523 GCA_964448615.1 uncultured Candidatus Peribacteria bacterium | reverse complement strand
TGCCTTACCTATTCGTACCTACCGCTGCACCTGCAACTGCGCGAAGGCGACGAGACGCTTCAGCTTGCGATCCCACAGCACCACGCTGCGCATATCAGGTAATGCATCACCTTGCGGTAGTGCATACGAAGAAGCGCCGTACGGATCTTTCATAACACCAAGATCGATCGCAGAGGCATCGGGGAACATCACCGCTCCCGTTTCGGCGCGCGGATCAAGAACCGGCGACAAGTACACATGCAGCTCGGCACCCGGGATCACATCGGTATCCGGCCCGAAGAAGAGCATGGAATCCGTCAGCAATACGCGCGCGGTCACTTCTTGCAGCACGGGAATGAATGTGCCGACCTTGCCTTTCTGACGCGCTGCAGTGGCTTCTTGCGCGAGGGATAAGGCGCTTTTCCGCGTCGCATCGATCACGGCTTTTGTATCTGCTTCTTTAATCAGCGGATCATTCTGGATCTCAAGATTCATCATGTTCTCCACGATGTCTTTGTAGTACCACTCGGCGTAGAGCGGATTATCAAGCAACTCTGGATCAGCCGTCTGGCCGGAACCGCTGCAAGCCACGAGAAGCAACGAGAGAGAACACAAGCCTGCGATGATCGTTTTCTGCATATACAAAAGGAAAAGAGCACCTATTGTAGGAGAAAATTACCTTCGTGCAAACCCTCTAAGCCGCAAGTGCAAAGGCAATCCCCTCTCCTTCCAGGCGCCGCAAACGGCCCATGAGCGGCGCATTGATGTGATCCACTAAGTAGCGCTGCTGCTTGAGAGAGAGGGAATCGCTGACCATTCCTTTGCATTCGGCACGCTGCGACCGCACGTCTTGACGCTCGAGGAGATCAAGCGCCTTGAGCTGAGACTCCTGATCGCTCGCCACCTCCACGACAGACGAGACGCCATCCTCTGCCTGCTCCGTATGATCCTCTCCTCCGCCGATACGCCGCACTGATCCGCGCGAGGCATCGGCCGCGGCATCCGCCTGCGATTTTTTTCCTTCGAATGCCTGTTGGTCCGCACTCCACACGGCGAGATACATGTGCTGCATCACACGCTCGAAACTCTTGGATCCGCGTTGCAACGAGACGATGTACATGCCCTGCATGGAGGGAGGCACGCCCCGGATCATCGAATTCATCTCGCGCAACAACTCACTGATGGAAGGTTTGCGCTCAGGCAGATCATCGCGGTGCGCTTCGAGATACCGCTGCAAGACCGGCAACTCCTTATCATCGGATTGCGACAACGAGATCAGCACCGCTTCCGCCCCTCTCCAATCTTTCCGATCCATCGCATGACGCACTTCGGTTTTTTTCTGTGCGAGCACGGATTCCTCTGCTTCCTGCTCTCGCAAGGACGCCCTCAAGCGGTTGCGTCCTTCCTCCAGAAAGACGGCGCATGCCTCTTCGCTCCATTGCAAAAATGCAGAGAGGCTTGGCAGGCGCATGCCGGAAGGTAGCTGCGCTGCCGCAATATTATGCTGAAACACATCGTATTCACGGCGCAATGCCTGTCTACGCTGCAGCATCGGGACGATGGCGTCAGAGAAATATGCACGAGGATCTTGCTGAGAAAATATTTCTTTCAGCAACACACCAACCTGCGCACTATGCAAACATGCATTCGGCCCGCGGGTGCTTTCTTGCACTTCATCACGCAGGGAACGGTATGTTTCGCGCTTATGCAGCGCCGTCGCCATCACGAGTGCATCAAGCCGGTTCACGAGATTGCACCGGTGATGATAATCAAGAGCAAGAAAGGCATCCTGATTCTGCAGTACTGCAAGTTCCGGCTCATCGGATGCATCGACCTCTTGAAGTTCCGCACGGCGCAACACCGTCTTGCGTTCGTCGGCTACACGCTCCCAGCGCCGCAGATAGGCCGGAAATTTATCCTCAAGCCATTGCTCACGCACGAATTCCAGCAAGCCCGGATCGGTGAAGCGCGCGCGCCAACGATTGGCGGATGCAGCATTGATCCATCGGCGCGAAAGGGCCTCTGCGATCATGCTTTCAAAGCGCGATTCAGCCGCTTCGACTTTGCTGACAACGTCTTGCAACCATCCAATATTGCGTTCCGCTTCTTCCACAGTCGTTGTGCGCATGTACGTAAAAACATGCTTCTCGTATTGCATGCGCGTCTCTTCGGAAAGCAATGGATGGAGATAAATGCCGCGGCACGTTTCGATATACTCCTCGATCGTCGCCTTGCGCAGTTCTTCCGGGGATGAGATGTCTTCATCCTCCTCTTCATCAAGACGTCTGCGCTTGAGCGGAAGTTCCTGTGCCTCTGCGGGGGATGACGTCTTCATGGACCCGCCATTCTTCCGGTGAAGAGCAAGAAGTGCAAGTGACAATGGCACTAGATATAGGGTGTGGAGAGATTTTTGTATACTATATGTTGTTTTTTATGTATGCAGCGGACCGAAGTTTATCCTGAGCACAGTCGAAGGATAAGGTCCGCTACGACGATATGGCTCATCACAGCTTCTGACCGGGGTTCGCGAGTGCAGCATCAATGGCCGCACCGATCGCAGCGGCAGAAGATTCCACCTGCTGACCATTCACGAAGAACGTCGGCGTACCGCGCACATTCACGCCCTGACCCTTCTTGTACTCGTCAAGGATCGCATCTTTCTTGATGCCGGATCTCAAACAACGGTCGAAGAGATCCATATCAAGACCAAGGCTCTGTGCCCACTTCGTGAGATTGGCGGTGTTGAGATCTTTCTGATTCATGTAATTGACATCCAAAAACTCCCAGAATTTTCCCTGATCCGCGCTGCATTCACTGGCTTGAGCCGCAGCAAGTGCATACGGATGAAGCGCTTGCAGTGGGAAATGCATGAAGTCGAGACGGATTTTTGTACCGTATTTCGCCACGAGAGGCGTCGTGATCGTTTCATGGGCGGCTTTACAGGCCGGGCATTGCAAGTCCGCAAACTCCACCACTTGCACCGTTGCATTCGCATCAGTGCCGGGATGGGAAGTTCGCTTGAGTTCGGCGGAGAGACCCGTGGTATCCACGCCGCATGCAGCGAGGAAGGCAAATGAGAGAGAAGCAAGGATGAAACGTCGCATAGGCCGATACTATGACAGGAAGAGATTAAGGATGCAATAAAAGAAGCGCTCACTTATACTCGGCACATGTCACTCTACAGAAAGTACCGTCCAAAGAGTTTTGAGGATATGGCCGGGCAAACGCATATCGTCTCTACACTGCAACAAGCAGTCGCGCAGGGCAAACTCGCGCATGCGTATTTGTTTTCCGGTACGCGCGGCACGGGCAAAACTTCCACGGCGCGCATCCTCGCCAAAATCATTCTGACACAGGGCATGGAGGAAGGAATGCTCAAGCAGCAGGTTGAGGAATCGGTGGATGATGGGAATCTTGTGGACTTGGTGGAGATCGACGCCGCCTCCAATCGCGGTATCGATGACATTCGCGGTCTCCTTGAAAAAATTCAGTTCTCCCCCGTCGTCGCAAAGGCGAAGGTCTACATCATCGATGAAGTGCACATGCTCACGCGCGAGGCCTTCAATGCACTCTTGAAAACTCTCGAGGAACCGCCTTCCTATGCCTATTTTATTTTGGCGACCACGGAGCTGCACAAAATTCCCGCCACCATCCAGTCGCGCTGTCAGCGCTATTTGTTCCGGCAAATTAACGAAGACGATATTGTCACACGGTTGAAATTTATCGCAGGAAAAGAATCCATCAATGTCGATGAAGATGCCCTGCGCGCAATCGCCCATCACGTACAAGGAGGATTGCGCGATGCGATCTCGTTGCTCGATCAATTGCGCTCGCTGGAATACATCACGCTCAATGACGTACGCAGCCGCATCGGCGAGAGCGGCTTTGAATACGTGGAGATCGTGATGAAAGCGGTGCAAGCCGGAGATCGTCAGACCTTGTTGGAAACCGTCCGGCGGATGGAAGAAGTCGGCATTCCGCTCGATCACTTTGTCCGGCTTCTCCTCGGTCATGTGCGCACAGATCTCCATCGCAATGTGGAACAGAAGCGCTCGGTCAAAGATCTTGAGAGAATGTTAAGCGTGTTGCTCGATGCCGTCCGTGATCTGCGTATTGCGCCGGTGCCCGGCTTGGTCATCGAATCGGCATTGTTGTCGTTGTGCGGGGAGGACCCCTCACCCCAACCCTCTCCCTTGGGGAGAGGGAGCACCGTTGCTCCGGAGATGAAGCCTACATCGGATGCAGCGAAGGCAGCTGAGACACCGGTGTCTCAGCTGCGGCAAGCATCGCCTCCGGCTCCTGCTCAAACATCCACTCCTATTCCTCCTGTCCCTCCTGTGCCTACCACCCCTCCTCGTTCCTCGGCCTCGTCGGACTCTTCGGTTTCCTCGGACTCCTCATTATCCCTCAGCAGTATCAAGAACGCCTGGCACGACATCGTACAATCCGCGGAGCCCGCATCGGCACGTATGTCCCTGAAGAACGCAGCGTTGCGTGGACTGGAAGGAAACACACTGATTCTGGGTTTTGCGTCTTCATTTCACCGGGAGAAAGTCATGACGAACGAGGCGACACGTTCAATCGAAGCAGCGTTGCTCAAATTTGTGGGAAGTCCCATTACCCTTAAGACTGTTCTCGATGGCGAGACGACTGCCGTACCTGCGCCACCGGCCCGCGAGATGGTAAACCTCGCAGAGGCTGCTGCGGATGTGTTTTAAGCTTTTCGAAATTAGCTACTCACCCATGGACATCAAAGACCAAAAGCACCGGCTCAAGACCGCGATCAAAGAACGCATGTCACGCGTCTCCGATGGCGAGCGCCGAGCCGAAAGCAGATCACTCTGCAAACAATTGGTGCAAGCGCTGCCTGCCGAACCGGTTACCTTCTGCGGCTACATTCCGCTCACGGACGAAGTGGACCTTCGCCCCGCGATGCTCACGCTCCTCGAGCAAGGCTGCACCTTATTTCTCCCCTGCTTCGAAGATGGAAAACTCGTCTTCCGCCAAGCAACGTCATTGGAGAATTTGCATGAAGGCCCATTCCACATTCCCGAACCGCCAAAGGATGCACCGCGTTTACATCTGCAAGATCTCCAGTACGCCATTATCCCGGGGCGCGGCTTCAACCATCGCGGCGACCGCATCGGGCGCGGCAATGGCGGGTACGACAAATGGCTGAGTGTGTTACGCAAAGAGAATCCCAATGCACAGGTATGGGGCGTTGCATTGCAGACACAAATTCACAATGATATTCCGGTCGAATCCCACGACGAACCGGTCGATGCATTGGTAACCGCGCGCGGGTTCATAGATTGCAGGGCAGAACGCGCGAAGAGGTAAGGTACGTAAAGAAGGTATGGAAGGTAAGGAAGGTATGGCATATATTTTAAAGTACATCATCGACCTACCTTACGTTCTTTACCTGCCTTACCTTCTCATTCATGTTTTCCTATTCCGACCTTCAAACACAAGATCCCGCCGTCTTCGCTACGCTCAAAGGCGAAATGCAACGCCAGCGCGACGGCGTGGAATTGATCGCCTCGGAAAACTACGTGTCACCGGCGGTTCTGGAGGCGATGGGCACGGTCTTCAACAATAAGTACAGCGAAGGCTATCCGGGCAAGCGCTACTACGGTGGACAGGAATTTACGGATGAAGTGGAACGATTGGCGATCGACCGCGCGAAGCAATTGTTCGCAGCGGGCCATGCCAACGTCCAACCGCACGCCGGAGCGCCCGCCAACGTCGCCATGTACTTCGCGCTCCTCGAACCGGGCGACACGGTGATGGGTATGGATTTGAGCCACGGCGGACACCTCACGCACGGGCATCCGGTCACGTATCTCACGAAAATCTTCAAGTTCGTCCGCTATAAAATGAAGGACGTGGAAACCGGCGAAATCGATTACGACGAAATGCGCCAGGTCGCTCTCAAGGAAAAACCCAAAATGATTCTTGCCGGATTCTCCGCGTATCCGCGCGAGTTGAATTACGCGAAGATGAAAGCAATCGCCGATGAAGTGGGAGCCGTAACGGTGGCGGACATGGCGCACATCGCGGGCTTGATCGCCGGCAAGCAACTCCGCAATCCGTTTGAAGACGGCTTCGATGTGATCACGACGACGACACACAAAACGCTGCGCGGACCGCGCGGCGGCATGATCCTCACGCGTGAGGAGGCACTCGGGAAGAAGATCGATAAGGCGGTGTTCCCTGGTTTTCAGGGTGGCCCGATCATGCAGATGGTCGCGGCAAAAGCCGTGGCCTTCGGCGAAGCACTCAAGCCGGAATTTCAGGATTACGCGCGCCAGGTGATTGCGAACAGCAAGCACCTCGCAAAATTCTTCATGGATCACGGTGCGAAGCTCGTGACCAACGGCACGGACAATCATTTGATGCTGATCGATTGCGTGACGTCGTGGGGCATCGCCGGAGCGGAAGCCGAAAAGACGCTCGATCGCGTGGGTATCACACTCAACAAGAACATGATCGCGGATGATAAACGCTCTCCCATGGACCCGTCCGGCGTACGACTCGGCACGCCAGCAATTACGACACGCGGGATGAAAGAAGTGGACATGGAAACGCTCGGGCAATTCATGTTGAGCGCTATCGAGCATCGTGCTGATGAGACGAAACTGAACGCTCTCCAGCAAGAAGTGAAAACGTTCTGCGAGAAGTTTCCGGTTCCGGGGATTTGATGATTCGTATACTCGTTACTCGTATACTGGAATACTCGTGAAGAATACGAAAAACTGCACGAGTACACGAGTAACCAGTATACGAGTATTCGCCGTGCTTATTCCCCCTCCGCCTCTCCTTCCTCCTTCGGCTTCTTCGCAAGTTCCGGATTCGCCGCGATCATCATCGCCTTGCTGGGAGGAGGTACGCCGCCGGAGGCCGCGAGTTTTACTTCATAGTCTTTCATTTGCGCAATTTCTTCCTCGTTTAACGGAGTCGTAATCTGCTTCTTACGCAGCGCATTGAAGTTATTCGTCCACAGTTCACGGTCGCGCCACGCGCGATACTGCGCGAGCGTCATTTTCTTGGCACGCGCCTTCTTGATCTCTTCCTCTTCCTTCTCTTTGTTCTTCTCTACTTTAATCGCCGTTGTTTTCGCTTCCATGGCGGATGCCGCCCAGCGCATGATTTTGTCTTCGACGATTTCTCGCTTCTCGGTGTAACGATCACGGGAGAGCTGACGGTACTTCTCCACCTGCGCTTCATCCACCTCAAACTTGGGCGGCGGAAGCGTGCCGACGGAGAACGGCTTGCTCGGAATGCCGTCGATCATCAGGCGCACGTACGCGTGATATTTCGGCAAACTCAAAATGTCTTTCGGCGTGACCATCTCCTCAAATTGCATGCTCAATTCTTCGGCATCGTCCGAACCGATCTGGAAGCTGATGAGCGATCCGACGTTTCCGAAGATCGCGTCGCGCAGGGAAGAGTCACGATCCCCGATCACGAGCTGTCCCACGTACTGGTTCGCCATCGTCAGGGCCAAGCGGTACTTGCGCGCCTCCGAGAGAATCGTCGCGAACGACTTGGTGGCGAAGTTCTGGAACTCATCCACGTACAAGCAGAATTCGCGGCGCTCTTCTTCCGGAATGTCCGCGCGGCTCATGGCGTCGATCTGGAATTTCGTCACGAGCATGGAACCGAGGAAGGCTGAGGTATCTTCTCCGATGCGGCCTTTGGAAAGGTTCACGAGCACGATTTTGCCCGTATCCATCGCGTGACGGACATCGAGCGTGGAATGCACCTGACCCACGATGTTGCGGATCAGTGGCGTACCGAGCAACTGTCCGATCTTGTTCTGAATCGCCGCGATTGCTTCGGTACGATACTTCTCGGTCCAGGTGGCGTACTCCCCTTCCCAGAACGCCTTTACGAACGGATCTTGGACGTGATCCACGACCTTCTTCCGGTACGCATCATCGCCGAACATACGCAGAATACCCAGCATGGAAGAGCCTTCGGACTCCAGCAGCGCGAGCAAGCTGTTGCGCAAAATGTGTTCCATGCGTCCGCTCCACACATCGGGCCACAGCTTCGTGAACACGCTCATCATGCCGGAGGCCACGAGCGGCCGCTGATCCGGATTTTTGCACTCGAGCATGTTGAAGGAGATCGGAAAGTTGCGGTCTGCCGGGTCAAACAAGATGATGTCATTCGACCGGCTCTTGGGCGTGAAGCGCAAAATGGCCTCGATAAGATCGCCGTGCGGGTCGATAACGCCCACACCCTTGCCGGCATGGATATCGCTGAACACCATGTTCTGGAGCAGCACGGATTTTCCCATTCCCGTCTTACCGATGATGTACATGTGACGCTGGCGATCAATGCCGCGAATGCCGAACTTCAAGCGCTGTCCGTGGAACACGGACTCCCCAAGAATCGTCAGCTTTCCTTCTTCATCAGTGATACCCGGCACCGGAAGGTTGACCGGCGGCTCGAGTTTTTTGGAGACCACCCAGTCGAAGTTGGGGGTTTTGACCAAAATATTCGGCACGTGCCAGAGCGTGGCGACTTCTTCGGCAGAGAGAACAAACGGCTCGACCTGGAACCCAAGCGGAATCTGCGGCGTGATGCGCGGCTTGAGCGTCTGGAACCCGTTGGACGTGGGCAGCGTGAATTGCTTGAAGCTTCCTGCGATTTCCTGGAGCTTGGCGAGCGCCTCGCGCGCGGCAGCCGCCGGCGTGATGATGCTGATGCGGACGTTGGCGGAGAAGAGCAGACGATTCACTTTATCCGCGGCTCCGCCCATTTGATCTTCGCGGTCATGGTTGCGGGCGGTCGGCTTGTTAATGTCTTCTTCACCCTTGTTCTCGCTCTCCTCTCCCGTGAGAAACGAGACTGACGTCTTGGGCTTGAAGGCGGAAAACCACAATTTCCATCCGCCAAGCAATACATCGAGAGGCCAATAGGCCACACGCTTCCACCCCGTCGCCATATGCGCCCGGAACCACAAGCGCGCATAGCCGGAGAAAACTTTGGAAATTCCTTTCGTGACATACGGCAAAAATTTCAAAATCTTATCGCGGTACTTGCCGCCTTTCGGCCTAAAGACCACTTGCACATGCCCACGCATGCCGGGTTGCGGATAGCGCAGCAATGCGGATGTGATGCCTGCAATGGTGTCGACGCTCTGCTTGCTGACCAAGTCGCTGAATTGCGGATAGCGCTTGATGGGGAACGGTTCGAGATTGGAAAGTGTAAGATCCGCCGAGAGCACGATCTCCCCTTCTTTTGCTTCGAATGTTTCCGTCGGGATGAACTCGATTTCAGCATCCGGAAATTGTCCGTAGAACTGGCTCTCAAGCAATGGCGCCGCACCTTTCCCACTGCGGGCAAACAGTCCGATTTTTCCGTTCGACATGCCGATCTCCAGGGAAATCGTGCCATCTTTTCCGTTGAGTGAATGCAACGAAGAAAGTACCGCCTCCATCATGAGTGGACCGCGGTTCGCACTCACCTCGTCGGCGGCGGGGAGAGAAGGCCGGATGCGGAGCAACACGGAGTCCGAAGGATTCATGGTCAGGCGGAACGGAGTAAGTCCGTCACCAGTTCGAGTGCAGTGGTGTTGTAGGCGTAATCCATGCGCATCGGGCCCATAATCCCGATGTGGCCACTCTCTCCACGCATGTGATACTGCGTCACGAGAATACTGCAACTCTGTACGCCGGGTAGCAGATGATGATCACCGATGTAGTAGTGCACGCGATTGTCGGTTTCCACTGCTCCCAGCAAATCGGTTAATCCCTGCTCCAACACTTCCACAACCCCGCTCGCCATGAGCGGATTCGCTTGGAATTCCGGCTGGCGGAGCGTGTTGGCAAGACCCAAGTAATACATGCGTTGTTTATGCGGCACGGTCGCAAACGCGATGTTGGGAATCATTTGGGAAAGAATGGAGACCGCTTCATACACTCTCTCCTGATCTTTGCGCTGCAAATACTGCTCTTTGAGACCCTCGAATTTTTTGCGGACCGCCTGTTCATGATTCGACGGTTCCATGAATTCTTTCACATAGACCTGATAGCCCTTGGCGGTGGGAATACGCCCGGCGGAAATATGGGGCTGCTCGAGATACCCTTCGTCTTCTAAATGACCCATCTCATTGCGGATGGTGGCAGAAGACACCGAAAACATGCCGGATTCCAGCAAGCACTTTGAACCGACGGGCAGAGCCGTCGCAATAAATTGGTCAATAATGGCGGTTAGGAGCTTCGCCTGACGCGTATTCATACGGTTCTTAGTATAGCACTCTTTGCGCCAGAGTGCCAGTAAATGCAGAGAAATGGCGTTTTAATCAGCTTGGAAAGTTAGCATCCAACGAGTAACCCAGCCAAACTTGAGTCCTGGTACAAAAAAGAGCCCCGAAGGGCTCTTGGATTCCGGAATAACACGCTCTTTACGCCTTCTTTGGCGCTGCAGCCTCTGCACGCTTCTTGAAGCGGTCGATACGACCACCGCGGCGGTCTGTCTGCTTCTTACCCGTATACACGGGATGACACATGCGGCATGTTTCCACAGTCTGCTCTTTGATCGTCGAAGGGATCAAAAACACAGTAGAACATGTAGAACACGTGGTTTTAGCGTCTGCGAAGACCTGTGGGTGGATAGCGGCTTTCATAAGTGAAGGGATTTTAAGGGAAAATTGGGAGAATGCAAGGGAGGAAGTAAGGCAGGTACAAAAGGTAAGGCACGTAAGGGAGGTCGCTTTCGCTACGTTCCTTACCTGCCTTACGTGCCTTACCTTTACAGATCAAGCTTTAGCAGCAGCTCGTTTGCTCCTCTTCGAGGCCCGCTCAACCTTCTCCACCTCCTCAAACAACTCTTCCACCTCGCCGGCCCGTTCCTCTTCCGCAGCAGCAAACATCGCTTCTTCGGCATTCTTGTCGTAGAGCACCACGCTCATGGTCGCGACTTTATCCCCCTTGTCCAAGCGCATGACGATCACACCCTGCGTAGCGCGGCCGAGAGACGGAATATCGGTGAGACCCATGCGGATCGTCTGGCCGTGTTTGCTGATACATAAGAGATCTCCCTCCGAACCTTCTTCCAACACCACGCCACCGACGATATCTCCGGTCTTCGGGGTCAGCTGAGCGGCCTTTACGCCGCTGCCACCACGCCCCTGGAAACGATACTGCGTGACGGGCGACATTTTGCCGAGACCGTTTTCCATAACAACGAGCAACTTGCTCTTGGATGCATCATTGATCGCACCTGCCTCCACCACCTCATCCCCAGGTCCGAGCTTGATACCGCGCACACCGGCGGCGGCACGACCCATCGCGCGCACGTCATCTTCCTTGAAGCGGATCGCCTTGCCTTTCTTGGTGACGATCAACATCTCGGCTTTGCCGGACGTTGCGACCACCCACTTGAGTTCGTCGTTCTCGCCTTCGTGCATTTTCTGCGCGATCAATCCCGAGCGGCGGATGTTCTCGAATTCACCAACCTCGGTGCGCTTCACCGTTCCCTGCCTGGTGACCATGAAGAGGTGGGTGTAATCCTTGAGATCCGACTTCAGGATCGCCGTCACGCGCTCTTCGGGCTTGAGCTGCAACAAGTTCACGATCGCCTGGCCGCGCGCGGTGCGTCCGGCCTGTGGCAATTCGTAGGCGGGCAAGCTGAACAAGCGGCCCGTGTTCGTGAAGAACAAGAGCTCGTCGTGGTTCATGACGTGCAGAATGCTCAGCACTTCATCGTCATCGCGCATCTCCACGCCCTTCACGCCTTTGCCGCCGCGGTGTTGCGCGCGGAACTGCATCGGGCTCAAGCGCTTCACATAACCCGAGCGCGTCAGCGTGACGATCATCGGCGCATTCGGAATCGTGTCCTTGGCGGAGAATTCTCCGGCTGCGGAAGCCACGATCGCCGTGCGGCGCGCATCGCCGTACGTCTTTTTGAGTTCCGTCAGTTCATCCTTCAGAATGCCGTCGATCTTCTTCTTGTCTTTCAAAATCGCCTCGCACTCCGCGATGAACTTCTTCTTCTCTTCCAATTCATCTTCGATTTTTTTGCGTTCCAGGCCTGCGAGCGTCTGCAAACGCATGTCGAGAATCGCATTCGCCTGAATCTCGCTCAGTTTGAATTTCTTCATGAGTTTGCCGTGGGCCTCATCACGCGTTTCACTTTTGCGGATGGTATCGACGACTTCATCGATGTGATCCAGCGCAATCGAGAGCCCCTCCAAAATATGCGCACGCTCTTTGGCGCGGTCGCGCTCGTACGTGACGCGGCGGGTGATGACGACGCGGCGATGCTCGATGAAGACCTGCAACATTTCCTGCAAGTTCATCAGTCTCGGCTGCAAGCCGTCGGCCAACGCGATCATGTTGTAACCGAAGCTGCTCTGAAGATCGGTGTGCTTGTAGAGCAGGTTCAAGACCTTTTGCGGATACGCGTCTTTCTTCAGTTCGATGATGACACGGATGCCGTCGCGATCGGACTCATCACGAATGTCCGAGATGCCTTGGATGATTTTTTCCGTCACCAAGTACGCCATCTTCTCGATCATCGTCGACTTGTTGACCTGATAGGGAATCTCGGAGATGCGGATGTGATAGCGGCCGTTCGACATCTCTTCGATATCCGCCTTGCCGCGGATCACCACGCTTCCGCGCCCGGTAAGGTATGCCTGCTTGATCGCTTCCTTATTGTAGACAATGCCGCCGGTCGGAAAGTCCGGACCCTGGACGAACTTCAGGAGATCCTCGACCGTTGCGGTCGGGTTATCCAACAAATGAAGCGTCGCGGAGGAAAGTTCGTTGAAGTTGTGCGGCGGAATGTTCGTCGCCATACCCACGGCGATACCGACGGTTCCATTCAGGAGGAGGTTCGGAATCTTGGACGGCAGCACGCTCGGCTCCCTGCGGCTCGCATCGTAGTTCGGGCGGAAATCGACGGTGTTTTTATCGATATCTTGAAGGATTTCATCACTGATCCTTGCCATTTTCGCCTCGGTATAACGCATGTGAGCGGCGTTGTCGCCGTCCACCGAACCGAAGTTTCCCTGACCCTGCACCAACGGATAGCGCATCGAGAAATTCTGCGCCATGCGGACGAGGGCTTCGTACACCGGAGCATCGCCGTGCGGGTGATACTTACCAAGCACCTCTCCCACCACCATCGCCGATTTACGGAATTTGGAAGACGAGCGCAATCCGAGTTCGCTCATGGCAAAAAGAATGCGGCGGTGCACCGGCTTGAGTCCGTCTCTGGCATCCGGCAACGCGCGGGAGACAATGACGCTCATCGCGTAATCGAGATAACACGTCTCCATTTCGGCAACAATCGAGCGCGGTTGAACGCGACCAATTGAGGACAGGGTTTCTCCCCCTTCTCCTTCGAGAGAAGGTTGGGTCGCCTTGGGCGTCTTGTCGTCTTTCTCGGGTTTCTCTGGCATAGGAACGTGCAAAAAGAGGGCTGAACGACATGATCATAGCGGAAAACGAACAAGAGGGAAGGGTGGAA
>CAYUWH010000023.1:4785-7956 GCA_964448615.1 uncultured Candidatus Peribacteria bacterium | reverse complement strand
TATCCATCGTCCCCACCCCCATCGGCAACCTCGGCGACATCACCCTGCGTGCGATCGAAACGCTCAAGGCGTGCGATGCGATCGTGTGCGAAGACACGCGCGTGACGGGCGGCTTATTGCATCAATTGGAACTTCCCAAAAAAGAACTCATCAGTTTCCATGGATTCAGCGACAGCGGAAAGCTCGAGATGATTATCAGCAAGCTAAAAAACGGCGCACATCTTTGTCTGACCAGCGACGCCGGAACGCCCGGCATCAGCGACCCGGGCTACGCACTCGTTTCACGGGCACGCGCGGAAGGCATCCAAATCGAAGCGCTCCCCGGTCCCGCCGCATTTCTCACCGCGCTTTCGGTGAGCGGCCTCCCGATCCATCAATTCCTCTATCTCGGATTTCTCCCACTCAAGAAAGGACGCAAAACGTTGCTCGCATCGTTGGCAGGAGAAGAACGGACGATCGTCTTCTATGAATCGGTCCATCGCATCGAAAAAACACTGAGTGAATTGGCAGACGCACTGAAGGATCAGCCGGAACGAAAAGTCGTCATTGCGCGGGAACTGACGAAGATGCATGAAGAAGTGCTGGAGACGACGGTGACGTCGTTGGAAGAAACCATGAAGAAGCTGACGAAAAAAGGAGAATTCGTAGTGATTGTAGGGGCGATATAAACAGAAATTTGTGCCCCAGGCGATCGGGAGTATAGTCCCGGAGTCGATCCGTCCGCCCTTTCTCAAGCACAGAGGTGTTGCGTGAAGATCACAGACATCCGGCTCGAGCCGGCAAACGATCCTTCGGGACGCCTGCTGGCGTACTGCGTCATCGTCTTCGACGATCAGTTGCTGGTGCGCGGCATACGGCTGATTCTGACCGCGCGCGGCAAGTACATTCTGGCAATGCCGGACCGCAAGGACACGGACCATTGCCCGGAGTGCAACAAGAAGAACCCGATCGACGCATGCTTCTGCAATCAGTGCGGCATCCGGCTTGCGGATAATCGCGTTAAGATGAACGAAGACGGCTATCCGCAGCTCTATCTCCCGCTCGCGTATCCGATTCACGATCGGTTCCGGTACGAACTCGTATGCGCGGTCGCCAGGGCATACTTCCAGGAAGTCGCGCTGGCACGCGCGGACCCTGCATACGTCTGGAGCTATTACCGGTTCAAGGAGGAAATGAATCACATGAAACGTTTCAAGGAGCGGTATGAAGCCGCCTGTTAACACCCCCGCATCAGTCCTCCGGGACTGATGCGGACTCTATGATAGAGTGTGCACGCCGATCTTTTCCCACTTCCACGTACCAGCGGAGGCGCGACATGCGGAACATGCGGGTTTGCAACATGCAGCTCGAGCACGACCCCTCATCGCCGGTCCGGGCGTACTTCGACCTCATCTATTACGACATGAGGATCGAAGGTCTGAGGCTCATTGAGAGCAAGGACCACTACTACTTCGTGGCGATGCCCGACCGCAAGCGGACGGACAACTGCCCGTCCTGCAACAAGAAAAACCCGCTCGACGCACGGCACTGTAACAACTGTGGCGTGCGACTCGAGGACCATCGCGTGCCGCTGGATGAACGCGGACGCAGCGACCTGTTCGTTGATGTCGCACACCCGGTGACAGCGCAGCTTCGCAACGCGCTGGAAGAGGCGGCCATCGACGCCTATGGGCTGACAGTCGAGCAGATGCAGCACCAGGCTCTCGAATTGACCGCTCTACGGTCAACCGACGCAGACAAGGCGCATCTGCAGATCGCCATGATCGACGTGCGTCATCCCTAATCCGTTCGCTGGATCCGGATGGCCCCCTTTCTCCCGATGGGAGAAAGGGGTTTTGCTTATATTTGCAACACGCGTGTAGAGACGTGCGATTTGCACGTCTCTACACGGAATATATTGAAAATTCCAGGACGCCATCACGGCAACACCGATTTCGGATCAATATTCACTCCGCTCTGAATCACCTCGAAGTGAAGATGTGCGGCTGTGGTCATCGGACCGGCACCGTGCGTACCGGGGCGTCCTCCGGAAAGACCGATCACCTGCCCTGCCGTCACCACTTGTCCGGCGTCCACCGAGACCGCCAGCAAATGTCCGTACAGCGTCGCGTATCCATTGCGATGTCCGACAAGTACGTACGTGTAGCCTTTCGCGCCACCGTCACGCACCAGGAACACCACGCCATCCGCACTGCTGCGAACGGGCGTGCCTTCGCCGACGACGATATCCATGCCTTCATGCGCAACCCCGAAGAATTTTTTGTAACTCTCATTGTGGAATCCCGCGGAAACCGTGCCATACACCGGCCACGTAAACGCCGGCCGCTTACCAGTGGAAGATCCGTTCGAACCGGGCTTAAGCGGATCGAGCAATCTTTTCTCGATCAACGCACGCTCGGCCTTGGCCTTCAGCTTCGCATCGATGCGCGCGAGTTCGCCCTGCAATTTGAGCACCTGATCGTGCACATCCGTCATGATCGCTTTGATTTCTTCCAATTTCTCCGCACTGACTTCCACCGATTCACGCGTGCTCTCAAAACTCGCGGCGGAAACCTGGCGTTCAGCCAGCAACGCATCCCGTTCTTTCATCATCGCATCCAATCGCTTGAAGGTTTGTTCCGCAAGCGAAAGATCGCCGAGATAGTCGGCGTGCACCCGCACGATGCGCGACATGCGCGCCGGCAATGCTTGCGGCGGCACATTGTCCTGCAATGCCGACACAATCAGCCGGCGCGAATCGTTTGCCACTTGATCGGAAGCGAGCGAGCGCACATACGCGTCGCGCACCAACTGTGCGAACGTCACTTTCTCTTCCTCGATGCGATCATGCACCGATGCCGCATCCTGAAGCACAATGCTATGCCGCTTCTGGATCATGGTGAGCGTGGCACGCATGGAAAGTATCGCCTCGCGGAGTTCGCGCTGGCGCTTGGTGATCGCGCGCAATTTTTCTCTTTGCACATCAAGTGTTGAGGCACCGCGATTCTGCAGCGCCACCAAACTCGTGCGGCTGCGGTAACTTCCCACTGCGCGATTCAACGCCTGATGCAACGAATCACTCGCCTCCTGTTTCTCCTGCATCGTGAGAAATGCGAGCATGCCCGTCATCGGCGCGACGAGCACCGTACAGAGCGTCAGGACGAGCAAGCGTTTGAGGGTGTGCATTTCCCA
>CAYUWH010000023.1:0-4685 GCA_964448615.1 uncultured Candidatus Peribacteria bacterium | reverse complement strand
ACAGGATGGAGCACAAATGACGCTGTGGATTTCGACCTATGTCCGCGAAGACCGATTCGACCTCTTCGGATTTTCGGATGCCGCAAGCCGCACGATGTTCGAAGCACTGATCGGCCTTCAGGGCATCGGCCCGCGCATGGGGCTCGAACTCTGCGCCGTTCCCAAAGCGATGTTGCTGCAGGCCATCACGGAGAATGATCCGAAGTTATTGCGCTCGATCAAAGGTATCGGCGGTAAGACTGCGGAAAAATTGTTGATCGAACTAAAAAATCTTGCGGAGAAGGAACCGATGATGTTCCAAGGCGGCACGGAGAACGGTACTATCTCCGCCGCCTTCGATCGCGACGCCGTAGCCGCGCTCAGCCAACTGGGATACGCCTCGGCCGACATCATGGAATCTCTGAAGCAAATTCCGAAACATCTCTCTTCCACCGAAGAACGCGTGACGGCCGCACTGCGCGTCCTGTAAATCTTTCTCTCCCATGCTCACTCTCGACACTTCCGGCGCATTGGCAAAAACGATCGGCACGCAGTGGGGCTTGAGCGATCAAGATCTTCTCGGCGTGCAGACGCCGATGAAAAAGCATATCGGAGAATGGCTGGAGGAACGCAAAAACGGGCAACACACCTGGAGTATGGATCCGTATCAAAAAAAACTCGCGGCGACGGTAAAGGAAACGGTCGCGCGTATCAAAAAAATGAAGATCCAGACAGTGGTGTGGATCGGCATTGGAGGATCCGGGCTCGGACCGAAAGTGATTCAGGAAGCATTTGAAAATACGAAGACCGTTGAGTTCATCGTACTCGATACGATCGATCCGTCGGCATTGAAATTCACGCTCGACATTCTCGATTGGAAATCAACGCTCGTGGTCGTCGTCAGCAAATCCGGCGAAACTCTTGAATCAATGAGTGCATTTTTTCTGCTGTGGTACAAGCTGACGCAAGCACTTGGAAAAAAGGCGGCACAACGCGTGATCGGCATTACCGACAGTCGCAAAGGAGAGCTCCGAAAATTCTGCGCGGAACACGGTGCGGAAATCCTTCCCATCACGAGGGAAACGGGCGGACGCTACTGCATCTTCACACCGGTGGGATTGCTCGCGCTTGCCTTGCTCGATCAAGACATCGATGAATTCCTGCGCGGCGCGAAGGACATGGATACCGCTTGTCAGAATCTACATGTCACCGACAATCCTGCCGCACAACTCGCCACGACACAGTACTTGCTTGAGATAAAGAAAGGCTACCCGATCCGCGTGATCATGCCGTATGCCCAACGCATCACCTCCATCGCGCGCTGGAACCAGCAGCTCGTCGCGGAGAGCTTGGGGAAAAACGAGACGCACAATCCCATCCCCCTCGCGGCCGTCGGCACGCAGGATCAGCATTCGTTATTGCAACAGTGGATGGCCGGCCCGCGCAAAGCATGGCATCTCTTTATCCGCGAAACGGAAAAACCGGAAGTGCTCGTGCCCAAGGACCTCGATCCCGCCTTTGCGTACATCGCCGGCAAATCATTCGGCCAGCTGGTTGATGCATGCGCCGAAGGAACGGCGCGCGCGCTGACGTCGCAAAAACACGCGCACGTCACCATCACTGTAAGCAGAGTGGACGCCTATCACTTGGGCCAACTCTTCTTCGTCTTGATGGCGGAAGTGGTATTCCTCGGCAAGCTCTATCGCATCGATCCATACGGACAGCCGGCCGTTGAACTCGGCAAAACGATCGCCCGGGAAATCCTCTCTCGCGGCATCGCACCCTCGGTATAAAAATTGGAAATTTATAATTTGTAATTGAAAATTACTCTCTATACTTTGCCTTCCTTAGGTTCCTTACCTCCCTTACCTTCTCCGCATGGCTCACTCTATTAACGACACCGAGTTTGAATCCCAGGTTTTGAAGTCCGATCTTCCCGTACTCGTGGATTTTTGGGCTCCGTGGTGCGGCCCCTGCAAAGCCATGAATCCGATCTTGGAAGAGATGGCAAAAGAATACGAAGGCAAAGTGAAGATCGTAAAAATGAACGTCGATGAAAATATCGACACGCCGCAGAAGTACAACGTCATGAGCATCCCGACTTTTTTATTTGTGAAAGACGGAAAGCCGGTTGGCTCCGTGATCGGCGCGCGTTCAAAAGCGGATATGAAGCGCGAGCTCGACAAGATGCTATAATCGCAGCCGTGACGACCATTCTCAGCATCCTCGGGATCATCGGAGCGTTTTACATGATCCGCTACCGCCAGCAGGTCGGCGACATGATGGGCGAAGCGGAGTGGATGCGAAAAATCGGCGGCGTGTATAACGTCGTGATCTTGATCGCGATCATCCTCTTTTTCTGGTGTATCGCAGAGCTTACGGGCACCACAGATATTCTCTTCTTGCCATTCACGTACTTGATTCCGGGATTGCGTCAGTGGGAAACGCCTCAATAAAAAAAAGACCCCTCTTCCATGCATCGAACTAATGCAGATCGTCTTTCGCTGGTGTCGAGACACCGGCTGACGGAGGAAGAGGGGGGTGGTTTGCTGAACGGAATCTCGTTGAAAAGAATCCTACACCTTTCAAGGAGCCGCATCTTCGCAAACGCGCGCGCCATGATACGGAGGATCGCATGCCTGTCAACAAAAGTCTGTATTCACTTTTTGAAAAAACCCGCTCATTCCTGAGCGGGCCAGACTCTTTACATTCACGAGCGATCCAGAGTTCGCTCGAGTGCGTGGATCTTCCGCCAGAAGCACGCGGCGCAGAGAACGTTACCGTGACCCAGACGCTGCCGGAAATCATTGGTCATGGCACGGCTGGAATCTGCTACGACATTCAGACTCTCGCCCGTATTGCTGAGAAGTGCATTGACTTCGATAGATCGCCGGGCCGTTCCGTTTGTATCCTGGCAGCGGCGACACGGGACTCCTTCCATCCGGAATTGCGTACACTGAAATTCCACGACGATCTCATCGCCACGCAGCTTCAGAGCGCACGTTAGGGTAAATTCCTTTGGCATTACGTTCTCCTTTCCTCCGTTGCATGTAAAAGAGTGGTCAACAACACGGTGCTGCGACGAGAAAGGGTAAACTTTAATAAGAAAAAGTCAATAAATGACGTCTGTGTGAGGAAAAGCCACATATTGACTAAATATGAAAAATAAAGTATTAAAATAGAGTTCCTTTACAGCAACGATCTGAATCTGAAGGAGAGTGTTTCATGGCAACAGTCACCGAACCGACTGTGCAAGCCTTCCTGCAGCGCAGGAGCGAGGCCAGCGCAAGCGGACTAATTCCCCTCGCGGCGATTCAAGGCGTGACGGGGCTACTCCGCGAGATCGCCAACGAGATCGAAGTGCTGACGGGCGACTGGAATCCAGTCAATCTCTATACGCCGACGGAAGAATGTCGCAATCGGGAGGAGGAGCGGTTCAACGAAGCGTTCGACAAGGGGGAAATCTATAACCCCAAGTTCACCTACGCACAGGCAGATGCCATCGATCCGGCTCCGGTGCGAGCCAAGCTGATCGCGCTCGCGAATAAGCTCCGTGCCTGCCTGCCATTCAAGAAGCTTGCTGAAGAGTGGCTCGCGACCATTCTCAGTGAGAAGATCGTCGATGAGCTGGCCGTCTGTGACTTGATCGACGGCCTCGCAGGGCGTTCGTATCAAGGACTCACCGGAGACGCACTCACGAAGCGCGCGTTCCATCGCATGTACTGGCAACTCGACGACGAGCTACTGGCACGCGCCGAAGCGGCCTATCGACAGCTCATCGTGACGAAGCCGACGCCACAGGGCGGATGCCTCGACAATGCTCTGAAGACGGCATTTGAAAATCGTCAGTGCGAGCCGCAGGAGATGGCGGACGCCTTCGCCTGGGCACTCAAGCGCCTCGGCATCTTCCACAGCGAAGGGAATCCGACGGGCTTCAAGGTGGTCATCTCCGATGGCGTCACGGCCATCGATGTGCGGCAACGCTCTGAGGGTGGACCAACCGTGTTCATCCCCGCAAACAAGAAGGATGCGGACACCTACAAGGACCTTCTGTATCTCGTGGATCACGAGATCGGGGGCCATGCCCGCCAGTCCGAGAACGGCTATCGCCTGTTCGGAATGTGTGGAGGCAGGATGGCTCCGCCGGACGAGACCCTGTACGAGGGTCTGGCCATGCGCAAGGAGTGCGACTTCCTGCACCGGCAGTATGGGGAGGAAAGCGCGTTCCTCTTCAAGTACCCAACCGCGGTCGCGCGGGCACAGCAGGGCGGCTCGTTCCACGACGTCTTCTGCGACCAGTACGAGCGATGGCTGCACGTGGAACTGTCCCTGCCGGTGACCGAAGTGTTACCCTCCCGCAACGCGCTCGGTGAACTCCATCAGAAGGCCAAGAAGGCAGCTTACCGCACGACATACCGCGTGATGCGCGGGCACCGCGACACGGCGAACAAGGAAGCCTTCTCGATGCCGAAGGACCTCGCGTACGATCGGGGGCTTCTGATCCAACGAGAGATGGATGCACAGGGTCTCGGTTACGTGAACGAGATGGGCATCTTCACGCGTGAGGCGTTCCTGATGATGGCCGAGATCGACTTCGGCCCGAATGATCTTCCGCTCCAGGATCTGCATCTTGCAGATCAGTACCTGCCGATCCTACAAGCGAAGATGTCGACCAAATAATTACCACAGGCATTCACGGAATGCCA
>CAYUWH010000022.1:20759-22010 GCA_964448615.1 uncultured Candidatus Peribacteria bacterium | reverse complement strand
TCACCACCATCACCATGCTTGAGCTCTTCCAATACGATTTTATGTTGCGCGCCCTTGGCGCGGGGCTCATCACGGCTATCGTCGCCCCGACGATCGGCATCTTCCTGGTGATGCGCCGGTATTCCTTCATGGCAGACACCTTGGCGCACGTGTCGCTTGCGGGCGTGGGCATCGCCGCACTCACGGGACTGCATCCAATTCTCACGGCGCTCGGCCTTTCGATCGGCGCCGCGCTGACCACCGAACGCATGCGCCAGAACGGGAATGTATTGGGCGAAGGCGCGCTCTCGCTGTTTCTCTCCGGAGGGCTGGCTGTGTCCGCAGTGTTGATGAGCCTCTCCCGGAGCGGCACGAATCTTTCAAGCATTCTCTTCGGCAGCATCACCACTGTCTCTTCGACGGACCTGTGGATCATCGCCGCGCTCGGCGTCGTGGTGCTCGCGATGATCGTCGCACTGTTCAAATACCTGTTCGCCGCCTCATTCGATGAAGAACTCGCTCTTTCCGCGGGCGTGATGGCGCGGCATGTGAACATGCTGCTGCTCATCGCCGCCGCGATCACGGTCTCGGTTTCCATGCGCATCGCGGGCATCTTGCTCACGGGCGCATTGATGGTGATCCCCGTCCTCGCCGCAATGCAGTGGCGCCAAGGCTTCATCAAAACCTGGCTCATCGCCATCGGCATCTCCCTGTTTTCAACAATCGTGGGGCTCATCGCTTCGTATGAACTCGGCCTCGCGAGCGGCGGCGCAATCGTGTTAGTGGCGATAGGGTTTTTTGGGGTGAGCAGCCTACAACGACGATAAAGAGCCGGGTTCCGCCCTCTCCGTAAACACCACCAAACGCTCATCATACGACCGATGCGCGGCGAGCCAGGTGCCTTCGCAGGTGATCAATTGAAGATGTGATGCATCGGCTTTCCCGAAAATCTTTTCCCGCGGCGCCGTGCGGAAGTCGTACAACTGCACATCGGTCACGCGGAACGGAATGATGCTGCCGGAGGCATCTTCGATAGCGAGAAGATCGCCAGGCTGCATCTTCTCCAAATGCATGAACACACCCGGCAAGCCGAGCACGGAATCTTTGTGCCCCGCGATCACGGCATTCCCCTGCTCTCCCGGCTTCACGCCACCGCGATACCACCCGGGAATATCCGCGTTTTTCGGAACCGCCATCTCCCCTTTTGCATTGATCCCAACAGTCTCAAGCGAGACATCAATCTTTAAGCGCGGAATAATCAGGCGCACCGGA
>CAYUWH010000022.1:9208-20659 GCA_964448615.1 uncultured Candidatus Peribacteria bacterium | reverse complement strand
ATTTGAACTGGAAGAGCCATTGTCGCCGATCACCATAGTGCCGACCGCTCCCGCTTGAAGCGGCAGCAACAGCAGGCAAGAGGCACTTACAAGCGATGATTTAAGGGAAAATATGCGGTACGTCATGCCACTAGGACGAACCACACGACTGGTCATGACCAAAGTTTATTGACTGATTCTTCTTCGTGATTGTTAATATCTTCTCTTAGCATGCTTCGCATCCATTTCTTTTGGAAAAGCTCGCATGGAATTGAACGGCTTGCTACACTGACCGATCAAGTTGGTATCGCATATGCTACACCATGAAACAGACCGTCTTAGTCGCCGAGGATGAAAACTTTTTGCGGGATCTCATCCGCATGGATCTTGAAGAACACGATCTTGACGTACGCTTGGCCGCCAACGGCGAAGAAACCATTCGCGCCATTGCTCAACATCCTCCTGCAGTGCTGTTGCTGGATTTGCTGATGCCGAAGGTGGACGGCTATGAAGTTTTGAAGCACATCAGGCAACACGGCTATTCGTTTCCTGTCATTATTCTCTCGAACTTGAGCGACCCGGGAGAGCAAGAAAAGTGCATGCAACTGGGGGCGGCGGGTTTTCTCATTAAAAGCAACATCGATGAAAGTATGATATGGGATGCGATTTTGCCCTATCTCCGAACCTAGGCATATACGCAAGGAAAAAACTCAACGCTTTCTTTGGCGAGAAGGAAGCGACTCCGTATGATGATCGTTCAATGTGTTCTCTCCGCGAAACCTATGGAATTGGTTTCAGATCCCCAATTGCTGACGGGCATTGATACGTCTCAGGAAAAACAAAAGCGGATGCAACCGCGTTCCATCGGACTGATCCTCACCGCGCTGGCAAGCATGGTACTGCCGGTTGTGTTGCTGTATTTACTCCATCGCGCCATGCCGGTGGATAAGACTAATGTTTTGCAGTGGGAATCCAGTCTGTTTTTAGTGTCCATCTGCATCAATATCATCATCGGCTTCACATTATTGCTCATTGCGCTGCAACTCTATCGATTTGGAGGAAAACACTTTGGCATCACCATGCTGTTGATTCCACCGATTGCCGTGGGCCTCTTCAGTATGAGCAACGCATCCGTGCATCTTTTTTTGTTGATGATGGCTTGGAAGCCGACATACTGGCTCGCCCTTTCGATTCAATATACCTCCGGCATTACCGCAATGGGCGCGGCCATTATGGTGCCACCGCTCGTGGGATCGTTGCATAGACTGCTAAAGGGGCAAGTCTCCAAACAAGAGACTGCGGGGGCTGCTTCCGCAGCCGCCTTGAAAGAGAATGAAAAGTTGCGCGCAGAAATCGCAACCTTAAAAAGAGATGAAGATAGCGAACGCACCAACCTGCAACGTGTCCGGGAAATCATCGATAATCTGCCGCTGGGGGCCATCGCCTTTGATGAAGCTGATCGTGTCTTGCATGCCAATACGTTGTTTTGCCAACTTTTCGAACTCAATGTGGTGGCACAGTCCCTGATCGGACACCACAGCGCGGAATTCGCGGAATTACTGCAAAAACGCATCCGGAATACAGAGGGATACAAAGAGCTCCTTGCCACGTTTTCGGCTGCAAAGCGCCCCGTGCTGGGAACGGAAATTCTGTTTCAAGACGGGCGCATCGTCGCCCAAGATTACATTCCGCTTTTTGCCAAAGACCGGTACACCGGCCAACTCTTTCTCTATCGTGACATTACCAAAGAGAAGCGCATCGACGCGACAAAGTCGGAGTTCATGTCCCTCGCATCACACCAACTGCGCACACCGCTAACCACCATGCGATGGGCGCTCGGCAGACTGAACCGCAGCCTTGCCGAACGGACGAACGAACATGAAGAAAAGCTTCTCTGTGAAGCAAAGAATGCCGCTGGTCGTATGGCCCACACCATCGATACCATGCTCGCCATCTCGCGTATCGAAGCGGGGAAGGTCAGCCTTGAGCTCTCCGAAATCAAACTGGGTAATTCGATCAATGAAGTACGCACGGAAATCCGCGAGCAGTACGAGCAGAAGCAACAAATTTTTACCATCGATTGCCCTCCCGGAGTACATGTGCAAACCGATCAATACGTCTTCAAGGAAATTTTACGCAATCTCTTCACGAACGCCATCAAGTATACGCCGAATCATGGCACGATCCATGTGCAAGTCAGAGCGCTGCAACAGCATGTACACTTGAATATTTCGGACAGCGGCTACGGTATCCCAACCCATCAGCAGGAGAAAATTTTCAGCAAATTCTTCCGCGGGGACAACATCGTGCAACGCGATACCGAGGGGACCGGACTCGGTCTATATCTTGTCTTCCTCCTGGTAAAATTGCTGGGTGCGACTATCTTCTTTAAGTCTGAAGAAGGCAAAGGCACGACCTTTACACTGATGCTGCCTCTCAGAACCAGCGACGCGCATCCCCAAGAGACGGAAATGCTTGCTACGGCATGACAGGAAAAGTGAGGGAAAATACAGTATATTTGATAGCCAATCAGGGAAAATGTTTGCTATGATCACCCCTAACCTTACGGTTTCCTTCATGCTAGACTCTTCCCCCCATTCAGGCAGCAATAGTGGCTCCGCGGATGAATCTCTCGTGGAACGGGCGGTGAGGCTTTCGCTCCCGATCGAGACCAATACGAATCATGTGTTCGAAGGCGAATTCAGCAGAGAAGATCACTTGGCAATCGCTCGCAGCGGCAGCGCGGATTTGAGCACGCAAGAAAAAAAAGAAGTGCTCCGCGATCTTCCGCACATTCCGACCGCTTCTTATCCTTCCGGCTCACCCCGCCCCATCCCGCTCTTCTTCGGATCATGGTCGGGCATGAATCCCTTCCGCTTCATGAAACCGTTTCATGTCCGCAAGAAACGTTCGTGATCGCGCTTTTCCTTTCTCTTTATGACCAAGACAGTTCTTGTCGCTGAAGATGACGCCTTCTTCCGAGAAACCATCCAATTGGCCCTCGCGGAACACGGTGTCACGGTGGTGGCGGCCAAACACGGAGCGGAGGCAATCGAATTGCTGGAACAGGACAAGCCCGACTTGCTTTTGCTCGATCTTCTCATGCCGCATACCGACGGATTCGCGGTGCTGGCATACATTCACGACAAGAAATATCAATTCCCGGTGGTTATCCTCAGCAATCTCAGTGACGACATCGATAATGAAAAATGCTTCCAGCTCGGCGCGAAGGATTACTTCATCAAAAGCGATATGGATGAAGATGAACTGTGGCCGAAAATCGCGCCGTATCTTTCTGAGACATCACCCCTTCTCTCATGACCCATGCCGATCAAGATGCCAAACCCAAGGGCACGGAATTTCTCTTTCTCGCAAGCCACGGACTGCTCTCCCCGATTTCCGCAATCCGTTGGGGGTGCAATCGCTTAAAGCGCACCGATACCAAAGGGCTTTCCAAGGAACAGCACGATATTCTCAATCATATCTATGCCAACGCACGGGTGCTCTCCAAGCTTTTCAGCTCCATGTTGATGCTCGCACGGAATGAAGATCAGACGTACCCGCTGCATCCCGAACGTTTCATCCTGAAGAACATGCTGCAGGCGGAAGCAAGAACGTGGCAGGATCACGAAGGAGGCACCTTGCATCTGACGTGCGATCCTTCCTTGATGGTCGAAGCCGACAAGGGCTTGCTGGAAGCGATACTGCAGAATCTTTTTACAGTCTTCGCGGAATCAAGCCAGCCGCCGCGGCATCTGACCATCACGGCGGAAGACAACGGTGACGGCTTCTTGGAAATCGTCTATTCCGGAACCATGCAGCTGTCGTTCCTGCAATCGGTACGCACGATCGAAAACCTCGATGAATCCCGGCCGATCGTGGGTGGTACGCCGGGACTGCTGCTTTCGCTCTCGCATGCGCTCGGCGGTTTTCTGGGCGCGGCCCTGGAAATGCATGAACGCGGAGAAGAAACCTACGACATTCTCCTCCGCATTCCAACGAGCGCTGCTTAGGCAAGTAGTTCCTAGTCGCCAACATGCACATTCACGTTCGCATTCGTGCTTTGTTGAATATGCACCAATCCACCGCCCTGCACATTCACATTCGACTGCACTTCAGTATGCGTCGTGGTCTGCGTCGTGCCCGCGCTATTCTGAGTGTGCTGCATCACGGAAACAGAGTTCTCGTTGGTCGCTGCAGAAGAACCCGCATTCGCCGTCGAGGAACTCGCCTGTTGTCGTGCTTCGCGGGAAGTCACGGCACGTTCTTTGCCATTCACATTCACGCGCACGGCACCGTTTCCCTTCACCTCGATCTTCGGCTCCTGTCCGCCATTCGTCTTTACCTCCACGGACGTGTCACCATTCACCGTCTTTGTTTCCACATGGAGCAATTGCTGAACAGACCCGAGACCCTGTGCTTCTTGCGCATCGGCATTCGCTTCGGCAGCCATCTTCAAGGCCGCAACCGCTGCGCCCGCCTCCAAATTTGCTTGTGCATTGGCGATCGCCTTCTCCGCAGATTCCAATCGCTGCGACAGTTCTTGCTGCAACGCAGGAGTCCATTGTTTCTGCTTCTTTTCCATCAACAAGCGCATCGATGCCGCTTGCGCTTTTGCATTCTCGATCCCCTTTTTCACCATTGTTTGAATAGCTTCCGCGGAACCTGTTTCCAGTTTCGCCTGTAATTGTTGCTGCAAATCCGTAGAGCCTGCATCGGCATTCGCCAGTGCGGTGATGATGATATCCACCGAACCGGGGCGGGATTGCGCGATGCGGGTGAACACTTTTTGCTGAGACTTGATGGCCGCTTCGAGCTGTGCATTTACGTTGGCTGCAATCTCCGCGCCATCCTGCACGGAAAGATCTGCAATATTCTGACGAGCACGTTTCACTTGCTGCTCAATGGACACCGCTACTTGCTGCTGCGCATCCGCATCGATCGACCCGCGCACAGCAAGATCCCGCGCCTCGGCCAGACGACGTTGCACCAATTGTGTTTGGAATTGTGCTTTCGCTTCAGGAGAAGAAGCGAGCGCAGCTTTTACGATTTCATTCACATGTACTTTCACGGGATACAACACATCTCCAGGCAAAGCCGCCTCCGCCGCCGCTGATGTCATGCCGCCGCCCAACACGAGCAGTAGGGCAAAAGCCAGGGTTGGCATAAATCTGAAAGAAGAAAACAAAGATGAGATCGTATGCCAGGAGTACCGCTGAGGAAGATCAATGGTCTGAAATGCCACCGGATGTGCACGTACGAACATATCGATTCGCGCAGAGATGGCGCTACGCTCTTCGTCAGTAAGACGAACAGCGCGTGCTGATCCGATCATGTGCTCTAACGGACCTGTCATATGGCCTTTCTGACACGGGTCAGACGCGGCTCTTACAGAAAAGAGAATCTCTTCCTTCTCGCCAGGCTGGAGACGAACAGCTTTTGCTTGCCGGAAAAATGCGTCCAGATCCTTATTCATGGATATGAAGCAACGAACGAAGCTGTTTTAAACCCCTATGAACACGCACTGAGACAACATTCGGCGTATCTCCGGTGATTTCGGCAATCTCTGCCGGTTCCAGATCTTCGATATAGCGCAGCATGACAGCCTGACGATAGGGTTCCTCGATTTGATTCAAAACTTCCATAACCCGCTTTTCTTCCAAAAAATCGCGGCCATGCGCTTCATCTTCAGCCCCCGGGTCAAAGCCTTCTTCCTGCATAGCATCTAATGATGCTTCTTTCTTCTTTTTGGACGCATTAATCATGAGATTCGTCGCGGTTCTATAGAGAAAAGGGCGCATCTGCTCTACTTCCCTGCCCGAAGCGATGTATTCCCACGTCTTCATAAACGCCTCCTGCATGAATTCCTTGGCCTCTTCACGCTTAAAGGTATGAAAATAACAATGCCGGAAGATCGCATCGCTGTATTCCTCGTAGGCCTGGGCAAAGAGTTCCTGGGCCTGGTCGTCGGGTCGTATATGCATCGCCGGGCAGTATAGCAAACCTCAAGAAGACCAAACCATAGTTCTTTCTACTCCGCAATTCGCGCCGAGCCCTAAGAGAAGAGCAAATCTATGAACAAATAATGAGTTCAAAGTGGTAGCAGAACATAGTCCCGGCTTCTGGCTATACCTGTTCCTTGCTTCCCCAGAGTATGACAGATAAGATGACACGATTTGCCTAGAGCAAGTCACCCACACACATCAAGACAAACATCTTCCCTTTTGTTCCTTAGACAGCACCGACAACTATCAGAGAGAGGGGTGATCATACGAATGCCTTCGAAACGTTCCCCCCGGTCACACACTGCTTCCTATGCACACTCTGGGTATGGGATACGTGCCTTCCTTGGCCTTCCCTGCGGTGTGATCACCCTCCTCTCTGCTATGCAATGATTCGTACGGAGACCTGAATGAAGCTCCGTACGCGCCCCCTTGCTCCCCAGTGTTCCCCATGCGGCTTTGTCCCTTGTCGGTGAACCGGTCCGGGGACTTCGTATGGTCACGAGGAGAAACAAGAGACCAGAGCACGGCAGAGTAGTCGAGGTACATCATTCGCCTCAGCCCCCTTTTCATTCAACAGCTCAACGGCTTCGTAAGAGTCCGTCGCTAGCTGGAAGAGACAGGGCAAAACAAACACAAAAAGGCCACGTCAGTGGTCTTTTTGTTATATCTGCGATTTCTCTGTGTAGAGACGCAAGATTTTGCGTCTCTACACAGATTTTGATTACCCATTCAAACACGATTGCAATTCGTTCGTCTGCGTCCATCCGCAATCGCCCGAAGGCTGACGCGTACAAGTGGCAGATTGATAACACGCATATTCCTCGCGCCATTCGCAAGTGCTGAAGCCGGGATCATTTGCATCAATACATAAGTGACTACTACATCCGCCAACCTTGCATCCGCCACCTACCTGTTGCTGCGAAGACATACTGCTCTTTGAAGAGGCAGATGATACAGAGGAACTCTGGTGGAACATACACGGGTCTGCGAAGTAGTAGATGGGTGATCCATCTTCGGTACAGGCACGATATTCATAGCCATCCGGGCAACGCGCAATGCAGGCATTGGGATTAAATTCTGGTTCTGAGGAAACAGCCGAAGAAGTCGGAGCACATTGCCAGATACCATTCGTGCATGCGGGCGCTGTGCCGCTCATGCAGCGAATAGGGTTTGGACCACAGGCATCAGGCGCACTGGATACGCTGCCTTCGGAAGAAGTCGCGACGCACTGCCAGCGGCCATTGATGCATTGCGGCATTGTTCCCTGAATACAGAGAATTTCACTCGCGCCACAGGAGAGAGGATCTGGCTTGGAAGAAACAGAAGAGCTGCTTGAGGAAGACACAAACACCATCCACTGCGCACACATCGTTTTATGCAGCATGCACACCCGGGAACGGTTTCCGGGTCGTTCCATCGACTCATCGCAAGCACGCGACATTTGCATACACATTTTTTCATTCAGATATACGGCCTCGGACCCCTGGGTCGATTGCGCAAAGACCGCGAGGGAAAGAAACAGAAAAGCACCAACGATGGCTGCGGTACGCCACATATTTATTTTTAAGGCATTCATAGATGAGAGGAAGGAAAGAAGGGTACACATAGAGGACGGTTTTTTGCAGATGCTCTTACCAAGCACCACTCGTCCGCTGTGGCGGACTCGGGTGCATGGCAGGCCGTGAACTCGAGCCAGAGCGAGTAGTTCACGGCTATATTCTTCTACGTCCTTACAGTACCATTTGTTACATGAATGCTCTTGATGCGCTGTTACTGGGAATCATCGAAGGAATTAGTGAATTCTTGCCGATTTCCTCAACCGGACATCTTATTCTTGCCTCACGCTTCCTCGGACTGCCGGAGACGGAGTTTTTGAAAAGTTTCGAAATCGCCATTCAGCTCGGTGCGATTTTGGCAGTGGTCGCACTGTATTGGCAAAAATTATTGGCGAATAGAAATCTCATGCTCAAAATCCTGATCGCCTTTATCCCAACTGCGATCATCGGCTTATTACTTCACAGCATCATCAAGACCTATCTGCTCGGCAATGTATCGGTTGTCTTGTGGTCATTACTGCTGGGAGGAATTTTTCTCATTGTGTTTGAGTGGTGGTATGCGCGTCATGGGCGTAGCGGAGACACCGCTGTCTCCGCTGGCGTGAACACACGCCAAGCCCTCTCCCTCGGTCTCTTTCAATCCATCGCCATTATTCCAGGCGTCTCACGCTCGGCATCAACGATCGTCGGCGGGCTTCTGTTAGGGCTGAACCGCAACACCATTGTCGAGTTTTCGTTCTTACTGGCGATCCCCACCATGCTCGCGGCCACCGCGCTCGATCTGCTCAAGAGTTACGACAGTTTCGCAAGTGCGGATTTCCTGAATTTGGGGATAGGATTTGTGACGGCATTCGTCGTGGCGCTCTTCAGCATCAAATGGCTTCTCAAATACATTCAACATCACTCGTTTACGGCCTTTGGTGTCTATCGCATTCTGATCGCGCTCATTTTCTGGATGGCGTGGTACTAAAAAAACACCCCATCCAAGTTATGGATGAGGTGAGTCATGATCGAGTTGATCACGACGGAGAGAGCTTAGAACGGACGAAGGCGATGGCGTTTTCGAGCTTGGTCAGACCGGGGGCCAGCAGCGGAAAAGCGGACTGATCGATGAGGTACTGCTGCAGTGCAGATTCCCAGAAAATCGCATCCGCCTCGCGCCCCACTTCCATCTTCCAGGCACGAGCAGCCTTCTCAGGCTCCCAGTCATCCAGCATCAGGCGGAAAAATTCCCGGAGAAGCGAGGAGGTTTCCTGCGAAGGCAACTGGTCATGCATCAGACAGAGATAGTCCAGCATGGCGTCCGTCGGCATCCCCTTCTTGAGGAGCAGTGGAACGTATGTCCGCAGGGAGAACACATGCCGGAGACACACGAGTGCCTGGAGAATGAGCAAATGCCCGCCGCAACCCAGCCGCGGAATGTGCGGCGCATCATCCGCAATCAGACCCCGCATGGCCTCTTCGGCACGCGCAGGATCCGCCTTCTCTCCTAGCCATGCGCAGCACATGAGCACATCGACCCTGTTGCCAGGACGAGTGTTTGCCAGATAGCGACGCACACGCTCCTCGCCGACCTCGTCGAGAGTGAACCACACGCTGGAGTTACGCAGTTCACGATCGACCGCTGCGCATTCTTCTTCCGTGAAATCCATGAACGCTTGCAGCGCGACCAGCTCGTGTTGTCTGGGATCGGGCACCGAGATGGTTTCATCGCCATCGATGAAGAAGAGAATATCGACAGCGAGCGGCCGTTTTCCTTCCGCTACGAGCCGGCGCATCAGTGCCAGTACGGCGTCACTCTGCTGTTCCGTCGGCAGCTCCCGTAGACGCTTGAGCTCGATATCGAGCCAGTACGGTTCGCGCGGTTCGCGATAGTTTTGGGCAACGTTGCTGACCAGGATCATGAAAGGGACCGCGAACATACAGATAGCGAGGAAGATATCCGACACCCTCGAAAGCACAGGCGCGTTCTCGTGACCGTCATACACAAACAGGATGACGAGCAGCAGCGAGACCATGACGAGCAGCAGCATGCCCGTCACAACGACGAACACGAGAAAGACTCTTCTTACCTGTTCACGCATATCCTTCTCCGTTGTTGTCCAAGGACCGCTGTCCGGTACCGTACCGGTTCTGCGGCGGACAGTTGTATTACTATATTCTAAAATTAATATTGGTCAATAATGGACACAAAAAGAGCCACCGGTTTCCCGTGGCTCTTGGCGCTCCTACACCTTACGTGCAGGAGCTCTGTTGTTAATCGTCGTTGTACTCTCCCTCTTCTTCCTCCTGAAGCAAGCAGTGGTCAGGCGGCAGGCCCAACATTTCCAGCCGTTCCTCGTAAGAGGCGCTGCGGAAACGTTGTCCCTCCTCTTCCGTGAGGAAGAGAGCTACGAAGTAGCCCTCACCGACGTATTTGTCCCGACATCCTGGCGTGGACACCGCATGCACGCGGCCCAAACGCACACCTTCCTTGGTGCCGTCATACCATTCCACTTCCCGGTCGAGGGAGTCCTCCCCATAGTCCGCTCCTCCCTGTGCATTTTGCGCAGCCAGCTCCTCTTCTAGGGGTTGGATCATTAAACGGGGGGCGGCCTCGTAGTCGAGGGACTCTGCCGAACTCAGCGAACTGTAGAAGTGATCCTCTACAGTGCGTGAGCACCGGTAATAGCCCTCGACGAAACCGAACTGGACGAGGTACTGCGGTTGACGCGTCGGAATGGATCCCATTTTTCCTTCTCCTTTTCTTGGTTTAAAAAATCAGTGTTGCTGTATAGTATAGTATTTTTTACATATGTCAATATCTCTGAAAATAACGCTCCCAGAGCAAAAAGGCGGACAACCGAAGTTGTCCGCTCTGTGAGAGAATGACTCATCGAAGAAAGCCGACGAGCCAAAAAATGCCTGTGACTACCGAAGTAGCCAGCATTCCGTAGATCATCATCCGCAGCGCGTCAGAGCGCCAGATCTTTTTCCACATACACACCTCCTTGATGTTTGAAGAACAGGAATGGACAGTTGCAGCAGGCTACTCACTCACGATGCAAAGTCAAAAAAATGCCCTGTACCTGAGCCCCCAAAGGGACGAACGGTACAGGGCGGTAAGGTTTGCCCTCATTGCTTACGAGCACAGCGATCCCCGACAGCCTCTTGCAGGAACAGCCACCAGTGCACAGCGCACAGACCGATTTGCACTCGGAACAGTGCATCGTTCAGTACAACCAGATCGGCATCCTGTCCGAGCCAGATATTGGCCAGGATCACATCCTCGGGACGCTCGGGATCTTGCTTGGCATCTGCGAGGAAATCCCGTACCAGATCGATCCCGATTTCGGCAGCGGTGAGCCGGCCAAGAATCGGGGGAAGCCGGTGAAACTTCCGCACGAGCTTTTTCTCTTTGTGCTGCAGGAGATACTGCACGATCTCGAGACAGTGCTGCTCCACGCCTACTTCCTTGTGGCAGAAGGTGAAGAAATGAATCGCACTGTAGAGATCGCCGCGCTCGAGACAGCGCCGGATCAGCAATAGCAGCTCTTCCTTAAGGCGCTCCCGTGGCAACTTCTTGAGCAGCCAATCCTCCGTATCGCCCCACCCTCGCATGGGGTGCCCGTACGGTGCCGTCTTCTCCGTGATCCAGACCAGCAGAACGCAGAACAGCCCGATCGGAATGAGAAGCAGAAACCACTGCGACTCCGGCCTCACGAACATCATCCAGCCGAAAGCGGCCACCCAGCCGAACAGGGTGCACACCGCACCGAGAAACATCAGCACTTTCGAGAGACGCTCACGCATGGTTTTCTCCCTTGCTGTCCAAAGACCACTGTCCGATGACGTACCGGTCAAATTGCGGACAGATATGCGCATAATACAACATTTTAGTATTCAATCAAGAATCTCAAAAAAGCCCCTCT
>CAYUWH010000022.1:0-9108 GCA_964448615.1 uncultured Candidatus Peribacteria bacterium | reverse complement strand
ATGCGCATAATACAACATTTTAGTATTCAATCAAGAATCTCAAAAAAGCCCCTCTCCACAAGGAAGAGGGGCGAAGACGGTGTCATTCCGCATCGTCGAGCAGGACCAGATCACTAGCCACATCCATCAGCTTGAGTTCGACAGTACTGAATGTCACACAAGGATCGACGATGGGCTGCGCACAGGGCGTGAGCTGCAGGGCACTCTTGTCGTCTGTCCACTGCAGCCGCGCGTCATACGAGAATTGTCCGTGCGGCTCGTCGCGCGGATCGTCATTGCTGGAACGCGCGGGCGACAGCGTGAAGAACACGCAACTGCCCGCGAGTGCCTCGAGCTTCGCCCGCTCGGCCTCGTTGTTCTCGGCTGGGAACAGGAAGAGGCGGACTTCCTGACGGTCAGGTTGGCTACGCCACTGCTTCGGCACCTTCTGCAGCTCCAGGCGATACCGCAGTACCGCCGGAAACTCTCCGCACTGCCCGGCATCGGTCTGGAGCAGCTGCTCGAAGATCAGAAACGGCTGCTCGGCGGTCATGTGCAGCAGCCCCTTCCAGGTCGGATACGGATCGAGGAACTCCATCGGCTCGAGATCGGGAGCGCCTTCCTCGAGTGGAGGGAGGGGCGTGTAGATCTTGAGCATGGCCTCATAGCGCTGATGGCAGTACGGACAGCTTGTCATGTGTGTGAGGCCCTTCTCGAACTCATCATCACACGGGTATAAGCCCGCGCCCTGCCGCGCGAACTCGATGATTGAACCGGCAGGCGGACAGTCCGCACCGGGGCGATCTTGAGTCGGTGTCATCTGAATGCTCTCCTCAGAGATGTGAATGGACACGGCACACTGTTGTGCAAAGAGGATTGTAGGATAATTCGGGGTTTTCGCAAATAACGCCCTCATCCCCCGCTGCGGCGGGATTTCATCTTTTCTCACCCCCTATCCCCAACCCCTTTCCCCACCCTTCGACTTGCTCAGGGCAGGCGGGAAGAAAGTGGCTTTCTCAGATCACATGCAAAAGGTGTTCGCCCCCTCTCCCCGTGGGAGAGGGGTAGGGGTGAGGGTCGAGACGGGAGAAGGTGCCCCGCTCGGCGGGGCGGATGAGGGCGTGCAAACACGCTGAAGCGGCGGCAACCCTTGTGGGGCTGCCGCCAATACTGTTCCTACTTCTGAGCCGGCTCGCGCATAGCGCTAACCCGCTCACGGAAGGAGACGAAGTAGGTGTGCGCATCCATTGCGGGCATGCTGGCCTTTCCAATCTCCATCTTCTTCTCGTCCATCTCATGAACGAACTTGCAGAGAATGAAGAAGTTGGGAGACCGTTGACGGAAGAGACTCTCGACGTCCGCCTGCGAGTTAGGCTCACGTTGCTCTGCGAGCTTCCAGCGAACGTAATACTCCACATCTCCCCGCATCTCGGCGAGGAGCTGGGAGTATGTCTTGCTCTGGTCGAGTGCGGGCAGCGAGCCGATCATGCCGCGTCGCGCGGCAAGTTGATCGCGCCAGGCCTTCGTCTTCCATGACGGCAACTGCGCCTCGACCGCGGCCAAGGCATCGTCGGCCAGGTCGGCCTGGAGCGTGGCGATACCGTCGATTGCCTTCCGCTTCGTGTTGGCATCGGTCATCGTCACGATGAGGCCGAGGACACCGACAATGATCAGGAGCGTCATGGCGCCCGAAATCAACCAGCCCACCATATCGCCGATCCAACCCATCCAGCTGCGACTCTCCATCTTTTTCTCCTCTACTCAGAAATAAGCAGTATGTCTGCATTCACAAAAATGCAGGCATCTGCCTACAACGGTTCATGTACAAGGAACGGAGCAGTGCGCCTATAGTACATATTTACGACCTAAAAGTCAAACTATCATGCGCTCTTCGCTCGCTTGCGCTCGTTCTCATTCAGGATCTTCTTACGAAGACGAATCGAGGTCGGCGTGATTTCGACGAGTTCATCCTCATCGATGTACTCAAGCGCCTGCTCAAGCGTCATCGGCGTGATCGGCGTCAGGTTCACGGCTTCATCCGTACCGGAGGCACGCATGTTCGTGAGCTTCTTCCCCTTCGTCACGTTCACGACCAAATCTTGATCCTTCGCACTTTCACCAATGATCATACCTTCGTACATCTTCGTCGCATGTCCGATGAAGAGCTTGCCGCGTTCCTGCAAGTTAAACAGATCGTAGGCAGTGGATTCTCCTGCCAGCATCGAGATCATCGATCCGCGAGCACGACCGGGGATCTCTCCTTTGTAGGGCTCGTAGGTATAGAAGCTGTGATTGAGGATACCTTCACCGCGCGTTTCGATGATGAAATCTCCGCGGAAGCCAAGCAGACCGCGCGTCGGGATCTTGTATTCCATGCGGCTGTGTCCATCCTCGGTGCGCATGTCGACCATTTCGCCCTTGCGGCGGTTCAACATGTCGATGATGCCGCCGGCGCTGGCCTCGGGTACATCGATGATCGCCTGTTCGATCGGCTCCATCTTCACGCCGTTCTCCTCGCGCATGATCACCTGCGGACGCGAAACCTGGAGCTCGAATCCCTCGCGGCGCATCTGCTCAATGAGCACAGCCAAGTGCAGTTCGCCGCGGCCGGAGACTTTGTAGGAATCAGAATTGGGAATGTCTTCCACGTGGAGTCCGACGTTCGTCTCTTTTTCTTTTTCCAAACGAGCCTTGATATGGCGCGTCGTGACAAGTTTTCCTTCTTTACCCGCGAATGGGGAGCTGTTGACCATGAACGTCATGGAAATCGTCGGCGGATCGATTTTCAGTGCTGGCAGCGGCGGCGCGTTTTCATCAGTGGTAATCGTTTCTCCAACGTAAATATCGGGAATACCCGCGATGATCACGATGTCGCCGGGCAATGCCTCGTTCACCTCTTTGCGGCCGAGTCCTTCATAGATGAAGACCTTTGAGATTTTGCCGGTACGCGTGGTGCCGTCGGGACTCTTCACGAATACGCGATCCCCCATTTTCGCCACTCCTTCATACACGCGTCCGATACCGAGGCGTCCGACGTAGTTATCGTAGCCAAGCGAGCTCGGCTGCATGCGGAACGGGAGCTCGGCGTTGTGCTGTGCAACGGGAACCTTCTCCATGATCGTCTCGAAGAGCGGGGTGAGATCTTTCGATTCTTGATCCAACGTCTTTTTCGCAATGCCTTCACGGGCGATCGCAAACACGTAGGGAAAATCGAGCTGCTCATCATTTGCCTTCAGTGCCACAAAGAGATCGAACACCATATCGACCACCTTCATAGGGCGAGCGGCAGGCTTATCGATCTTGTTGATGACGACGATCGGCTTCAGCCCGAGCTCAAGCGACTTCTTGAGCACGAACTTGGTTTGGGGCATCGGGCCTTCCTGCGCATCGACGACCAGCAACACGCTATCGACCGTGCGGAGAATACGTTCGACTTCGGATCCGAAGTCCGCGTGTCCCGGCGTATCGACGATGTTGATCTTACAATCCTTATATTTAATGGAGGTATTCTTGGCGTAAATGGTGATACCACGCTCGCGCTCCTGATCGTTGGAATCCATGATCAATTCTCCGACGCTCTCCTGTTCATGAGCGCCAAACGCTCCGCCCTGCTTGAGCAGCGCATCGACGAGGGTTGTTTTGCCATGGTCAACGTGAGCAATAATGGCGATATTGCGGATATCCATAATGTGTAGAGAAAAGACGCGCAGCGCGATAAAAAGGGCCACGCACGGGAAAATCATACAGGATTGGCGGAGAAAGGAAAGGGAAGTTGACGATCTTTCATTTCCTGATTTAATACATCTAGTTCGGTCATCGGTCCTTCAGGAGAACGCGCATGCAGACAAATGATCAGCCTGTCCAACTGTGGCTCATCGGCCCTAAGGACAAGCCCTTCTCTCAGTACATCACGTCCGACCAGCGTGTTGCGGATGCAGCTCGCCAAAACGACGGGGTCATCAAGGAGATCATCGTTCCCGAGGAAGTCTTCGGAAGCCGCCCCGCGCGGGTCATCCGCGGCATGCAGGCGATGCTTGGCAAGATGCACGATCTCGATAGCCTGCTCACGTTCCTGCTTCACCAAGGGCTGCTCGTCGCCGGTCTTGAAGAGCCGGTTATACCACCGCAGCCGCAGGAGGCTGAGATCGACCTCAATGATGGGGACTGACAAGACTCCTCCCCCCTCACACATGTTGTGAGGGGATTTTTTGAATATTGCCCATCCCCCTCATCCCCAACCCTTCCCCCTGAAGGAGAAGGGAGCACTGCATTTAGAGTTTGGAGATTGTGCAAATTCTGATCACAAACATCACGATTACTTTCGATTGAAGTCACCCTCTCCCTCCCATTCGACAAGCTCAGAGCAGGCAGGGAGAGGGCCGGGGTGAGGGGGCGTCACCCCATCACCAACTGCGTCACCAGTGCAATCGCACACACACTCATAAACACCGTGATGATCCACCCCAACCAATTCGAGAGCCTGGAATTTCGGTATTTGCCCATGATCTTCTTATTATTTGCAATAAGCATGATGAAGACCAGCAGCACCGGAGCAGTCACACCATTGAGCACGGCCGTGTAATAGAGCATTTTGAACGGCGGGATGCCCATAAAGTTCACGAAACATCCCACCAGTGTCGCGATCATGATAACCAGATAAAACCCCTTCGCTTGCCTCCATGTTTTTGAAAGCCCCTCGTTCCACTGCAAACTCTCCGCAACCGCATAGGACGCCGAGCCGGAGAGAACAGGCACCGCGAGTAATCCTGTTCCGATAATTCCGGCAGCAAACAGCCATGATGCGAATGAGCCCGCAATCGGCTCAAGAGCCTTGGCGCCTTCCGCCGCAGTCCCGATAGAAGTGATGCCCGCGAGATGTAGCGTGGAAGCGGCTGTCACCAAAATAAAGAACGCCACAAGATTGGAGAAAAACATCCCGACCGCCGTATCAAGGCGCATAGAGCTGATATCGCTTTTTGTCACCTTGGGCGTCCCCTTCCCCATCTCCTTGAGCTTTCCCTTCTCGACCTCTTCCTCCACTTCCTCATCTGCTTGCCAGAAGAAGAGATACGGTGAAATCGTCGTTCCAAAAATGGCAACGATGTTAAACAAATATTCCCGCTCCCACGACAGTGAGGGGAACAGGAGAGAAACCAGCACTTGCCCCCAATCTTGCCTTACGAGAAATGCGACCGCCACGTACGCGAACAGAGAGATCGTCAGATACTTGAGATATCTCGCATACGTCGGATAGGGAATCAATATTTCAAGAAGCAGCGTCGTGACCGCCATCAAGACGAGCCAGAACACGAATGGAAAGCCAAACAGCATTTGCGCCGAGGATGCCATCGCCCCCAAGTCCGCCCCGATATTCACTGCATTCGCCAGAAAAAGAATGCTGACCGAGCCTAGTAAGAGTTTTTTGCTGTAGTGCTTACGGATGACTCCGGCCAATCCCTTCCCTGTCACCATGCCGATACGTCCACACATTTCCTGAATCGCAATCATGAACGGCAAGGAGAACAGCAAGGCCCACGTCTGGCGATACCCAAACTGCGCGCCGGTTTGCGTGTAGGTCAAAATCCCGGAAGGATCATCATCAGCTGCACCTGTAATAAATCCGGGACCGATGGATTTTACGATACGCTTGAGTTTCATGACAACAATAATACACGGAGAAGCCCGCAGTGAATTGAAAATTGAAAATCTAGAATTGAAAATTATGGAATTTTTAATTTTCAATTATCAATTTTTCATTATTCGCACCATATCATTGATATACTAGACACATGTTCTCCCTTTTCTCTTATCGTTCTCAGCCCTATCAACAACCGCGCTCACCGTTCGGCTCGTCGTTCTTCACCCTCGGCATTCTCTCTATTCTCTTCGGCATCGCGATTCTCATCACGCCGGAACTCCTCGCCTATCTCGTCGCTGGCTTCTTTATTTTTGCAGGCATCTGGATGCTGGGACTGTGGCAGAGAATGAGGAAATTTTGAATACATTTTTTACTCACTATAATTCTTCTTAATTTTAGAGAGCCCTTATTCAAGAGAAAATCTTGCGTATGTATCTTCTCATTTTTACCTGAATTTTTCACACACATTTTTTATACAAATGGGGCGAGAATGTCTCGCCCCTTGTGTGCAGATCACGCAATCCCCTGTGTCAGGCGACCGCGGAGAATGGCGATTGAGTCTTTCGGCTGGTCGGGCCGGATCAGAGTGGTGACACGCCCCTCGCTACTGAGGATGATCCATCCTTGTTCTTGGAGCTTGGCGATCACTTGGGCGATCAGACATTGATGCTTTGACACCTCACGATATCTCCGAGAGAACTGCACGGAAATGCTCCAACACCACGCTGGAAGCGCCCCGACTGTACTCTGTGAGAACGGGGTGTAAAGATGTTTTTCCTATCACAAGTAGCGGACCTTACGTAAGGTCCGCTACTTCGGAATCGAGCGCATCAATCATTTTGGGAAATTGCAATGAGGACCATGGCCAATTCACCGCTTCTGCAACCAATTCATGTCCTTGGGCATTCTTTTGTACATACAGCATTGCTGCACGGACCTGTTTTATCTCGGTGAGACGCACATCATGAAATCCTTTTTGCCACCCAGAAAAATCTGCCGTCTCTGTGGTATCAGAATCACCTTGAGTAGCGGACCTTACGTAAGGTCCGCTACCGAAAACGCATTCATTTTCCTTGGCAATTTTGTCATTCAAAAATATCCGTATATTCCGCGCACTATTTTTCTTAAACGATTCGACAAATTTACTAAGACCTTTTGGTCCTGGCCTCAGAATCATGTGTACATGATCAGGTAAAATACAAAAGGCATACAATTTGCTGTGAGAAAGCGTTTTTGCAAACATAAGATCCCGCACAATCATGAGAGGAATGCGAGGAAGCGTGCACCAAGGTGTCCTGCCTTTTGTATTCGTTGTCACATGAAAGAGCCCTTGTTGCATTGCATGGCGTTGCGTCATACATTCCATAATGCATCTGAAAACAAAAATCAGCTGAGTCTGCCGAGAAAAAATAATGTTTCATGCTTAGTTATTCGCAATAGAAAGACAAAAAATAGGTTCCACTGGTCGATAGAACGTCTGCCCAACACTGTGGCAGCGGACCTTAATAAGGTCCGCTGCACGAAGATCATTTCTTCATCCACGCCTCAAGCGTTTTCAGCGGCCAACAATTCACCACATCATCTTTACTCACCCACGCCCTCCGCGCTTGCGCGATGCCGAAGCGATAGTCGAGATCAATCGCCTTGTGGGCATCGCTATCGATACAGAGTGGAATCCCCATATCCCGCGCTTTTTTGCAAAGCACATCATGGAGATCCAACCGATACACTGAGGCATTCAGCTCAAGCGCAATCCCCTTCTTTTTTACAGCTGTAAACACAGCCTCAATATCGAATTCGATGCCAGGTCTTTCGAGGAGAATGCGGGCGGTCGGATGACCGATCACGCACACAGCCGGATGTTCGATCGCGCGCAATAAGCGCTCGGTCATCTCCTCCCTGCCCTGTTGAAAATGCCCATGAACGGATGCGACCACCCAATCTAACTTCGCGAGTGCTTTATCCGAGAGATACAAACTCCCATCTGCTTGGATATCCACCTCCGTGCCCGCAAAGATTCGAATGCCCGGCACTTTTTTACGTACCGCTTCGATCGCCTTCAGGTACTCATCGATATTGTCCTCTTTGATTCCCTTCACCATGCCCATGCCGGACGCGTGATCCGTGATCGCCATGTACTCTAATCCTCGCTTCTCCGCCGCCTTCGCCATGTCCAACATCGTGTCGGAGCCATCGGAAAAACTGGAGTGCAGATGGAGATCTCCGCGCAGATCCTTCTCCTCGATCAGCTTCGGAAGCTTCCCCGCCGCAGCCGCATCAATCTCCCCGCGATCCTCGCGCAGTTCGGGCGGAATATGCGGCAACCCGACTGCCTTGAAGACCTCTTCTTCGGTCTTCGCCGCGATGCGCTTTCCTTTGTGCTCAGCCGTTCCTTCAAAGACTCCCCACTCGGAAATCGTGAGCCCTTTCTTGATCCCTAAACTCCGGACACGCACGTTGTGATCCTTGCTGCCGGTGAAGTAGTGCAACGCCGCCCCGAAGACGTCATCTTCCACCACCCGCAGATCAGCCTGAATGCCATTCTCCAAGAGTACGCTCGATTTTGTTTCCCCGCGTCCGATCACATCTTTCACCTGGGGTAATGTGCAGAATGCCTCCATCACGGCCTCGGGCTTCTTGCTCGTTGCAAGAATATCGATATCCCCGATCGTCTCTTTGCGCCGGCGCAAACTCCCGGCGATTTCCAATTTCTGACAGAGCGTTGTTTTCGTCAGTGCTTCGCGCAATTCCTCCCCAAGCGCAAACGCCTTATCGATCCGCATGCGGCCACCCAAGCTCTTCTTCGTCTCAATGCCTTTCACAATATTCTGCACGGACTTCTCGCCCCAGCCTTTGAGATCATTCAACTTCCCCGACTTCGCAAGCTTTTCCAGATCCGCAATGTCTTTCACCTTGAAGGTTTCCCACACAAACTTCGTCTTCTTCGGGCCCATGCCCGGCACCTGCATAATCTCAAAGAGCCCTTGTGGAAGATCTTTCTGCAACGTCGTCAGATACTCCAATTTCCCGGTCTTCACCATCTCTTCAATCTTCAAGGAGAGATCTTCGCCGATCCCCGGAATTTCCCGAAGCCCTTCAAGCCCCTTCGCGTTGTAGAGTTCGGTCAAACCTTGAGACAGTCCGCCAATCGTTATCTCCGCACGTTGATACGCGCGTACGCGAAAGGGATTCTCTCCCTTGAGATCCAAGATCTTCGCGATCATCCCGAACGTAGCGGCAATCTGGGCGTTGGTCATGCAGCAGAGTATAGCATCCCCTCAACCACAAACTTGCCCTGACCCCCTCATCCCCAACCCTTCTCCCTGTGGGAGAAGGGAGCACTACCATGAGAGTTAAAAGGTTTGCGAAAATATTTCATGCAACAAGACGATAACGTTTATTTGAGTCACCTTCTCCCTCAGGGAGAAGGCCGGGATGAGGGGTCGCACGTTCAGCAACGCTTTTCGCAATGGCCTCTAAAACCCATCCAA
>CAYUWH010000021.1:0-22197 GCA_964448615.1 uncultured Candidatus Peribacteria bacterium | reverse complement strand
ACCGTGTCTCAGTTCCATTCTGGCTGGTCGTCCTCTCAGACCAGCTACCCGTCATAGGCTTGGTAAGCCGTTACCTTACCAACTACCTGATAGGCCGCAGACCCCTCTCGAACCGCAAAAGCTTTACCCTTACGGGACCATCCGGTATTAGCCACCCTTTCGGGTGGTTATCCCTGAGTTCGAGGCAGGTATCCACGTGTTACGCAGCCGTTCGCCGCTCCCAGCACTCTAGCCTCCGTATAGAAGGACAGGGTGCTGGGCGCTCGACTTGCATGTTTTAGGCGCACCGCCAGCGTTCACTCTGAGCCAGGATCAAACTCTTCGCAAAGATTACTTCATCTGCCAGAGGCAGACTGTTCATCTTGAAGAAGCTTGTGGCTTCGTCATGGCCGGCGAATCTGCCGGACATGGATTGTGACCGAGTGATCACTAGTGTTGAGTATTTTGAGTGCCTCCGCACTTAAATTCTTAAGGAATTTAGGGTCCATTGCATCTCTCTTGCGAAAGATGAATGGCACATTCTCTCTACTACACTATGGTGTGAAGGAGCCGTACAAAAATCACTCTACACATCCGACAAGGAACGCGCGGAGTGGTAGACATACTACATGCGGAAAAAGGGCCGTCAAGAACAATCTGGCATGATTTTACGCCAATCGCAGGATACCGAGTGCGATGTTGTCTTGCTTGGCGCTTTTTTCATAGGATTTCATTTTTTGCACGCAAAACGCAGAAATGGCTTGGCAGAGCGCTTCGCACGAAGCGCCTTCTCCCGCCTGCGCAACCAGTGCGGCGAGGTGTTCGATTGAACAATTATCTTGAATACCGTCGGTAAAACAGAGTATCAAATCTCCGGGAAGCGCGTTCCAGGATTGCTCTTTTTCGCGGAGGGAAAACGTGGAGCCGTATGCCTTGAAACAAGCGCTGATGACATGACGCGGTAACTGCGAAACGTCGGGATACCGTTCTGTGATCTCGCGTAGGCGCTCCAAATCTTCTTCGGAGATCTCTTCATTATTGCTCTGACTACGGCGTGCGATATCCTCGACGAATCCCCCTGCGTTATCCGGCGGCAGTGAGAACACGACGCGTCCGTTGCGCAGCGCAATGATGTTGGTATCTCCCGCATGTAAGGAAGACAAGCGATATCCTTCGCCTTCGCGACGTAATTCCAGGGCGCTCAAACACGTGGAGCCTGTAGGCGCGAGCAGCGTATCGATGATAGCTTCCTCTATGTGGCATGGGCCCTCAGAAAAAATCGGAGTGTTCACAATGGTATTCACCGCAATTTCCGCCGCGCGGCCGGAATCTTTCCCGAGTCCTACGCCATCTGCCACGGCGATGCGCAACAGGACGTAATTGGTACCGGTGCAATGTTCGCGGTAGCCGATGGCATCTCTATTAAGGAAGTACTTCTCGCCGACACTTTTGGGAATGCCCGGACCCGTGGTCATTGCGAGGATGCCGAACGAGGTTTCGTAGGTTTGCACTTCGTGCATCGCGCCATCTTCGAATGGGTCGGCATCCGGTCGTTGTCCTGTCAGGACGCGTAAACGCAATGCGGGATATTCGGATGTTTTATCAAGCTGAGCTCTGACGAGTTTTCCGTGCGTCTCTGTTTGGAGCGCGCGCAACGCTGCTGTGTCCTTAGCAGGAATCTTTTCCTCTTCTTGTGCTGGCCGCTCCGCGGGGGGGGTGTTCATAGAAGCGCTGGCACTGTCTTCCTGATGTCTTGGTGGGTCAAACAAAAGGGGTTAGATTTAAGAATTGCCTCAGGCCGCCTCTCCGGAGGTGGCCGTTTTTTTACGCCCTCATTCGGCCCTGAGGGGTCACCTTCTCCCGTCTCGACCCTCACCCCCGACCCCTCTCCCACAGGGAGAGGGGAGACGGGCGATTTTTCGTGTGTAATGCGAAAAGCCCCTTTCTCCCCGCCTGCTCTGAGCAAGCCGAAGGGTGAGGGAAAGGGGTTGGGGATAGGGGGTCAAGGAAGGCCCGTCTCAGCGGCGGATGAGGGTGTTATCCCTCCTTGACGCCTTCCCCCTCTTCGTTTACAGTCTCCCTGCCTTATTCTTCCCCTCTCCCATTTGGGACAGGGTTTTACCCACGAATTGTATGGCTGAACTTTCAGCATCCTCGGAAGATACCCGTATTTACGAACTCTGCGTCCTGTACCCATTCCCGCTTAACCAAAAGGAAGAGCAGGAAGTGGTGAAGGGGATCGAAGAGCTTATTGGCGAGGCCGGTGCCAAGGTCATCATGAAGGATGCCTGGGGCCGCCGCGGTTTGGCTTACCCAATCGGTGGCTACCGCGAGGGTTGCTTCGTGATTTACTACTTGGACATGGAGCCTGCCAAGTTGAAGGAAATGGATAACCAGCTCCGCATTTTGAAAGGCGTGTTGCGCCACTTGATCGTGAAGCCGCCCAAGCACTACAAGATCACGCCGTACGCCGGACGCTTCGATGAATGGAAGCAGCAGGCGAAGGTGGAAGGTGAGCGCAAAGCTGCGGAGAAGGAAGAGAAATTGAAGAAGCAAATGCTCGAGAAGGCGAAGCGCCAGACGAAGAAGTCTGATGCTGAGAAGCCCAAGGCAGAAAGACCTGCTGCGCCGAAGGCTGATATCGGCAAGAAGTTGGACCAGCTTATTTCTGACGATTCGATCGAACTCTAATCCCCCCCACTTCGCTCCCCCCTCTGACCCATGGCAACTCCCCAAAAGAAGAACTACCACAATAAGAACCAGAATCAGAACCGCTCTGATCCCCGTCTCAAGAAGTGCGACTTCTGCGAGAAGGAAGTCCCGTACATCGATTACAAGGATTATCCTACGATGAAGCCGTACATCGATTACTTCGGCAACATCCGCGCGAAGTACTACACCGGTGTGTGTCTCCGTCACCAGAAGATGGTCCGTCATGCTGTGGAGCTTGCACGCTTCATGGGCATGTTGGCGTACCGTAAGTAATTCAACGAGACCGAAGAAGTCGAAGAGTCCGAGGATTGTAGAATTTCCTCGGACTCTTTTGATAAGATGTGATACTTTTTCTCTATGTCAGGACACTCCAAATGGCACAACATCCGGGTTCGAAAAACTGCGCAGGACTCCGTGCGCGGGAAGATCTATACGCGTCATGCGCGTTTAATTGAGATGGCGGCGCGTGCGGGTGGTGAAGTAGAAACGAATAATGCGCTGCGTGTCGCGATTGAAAACGCCAAGGCGGACAACGTGCCGAATGCCAACATCGAACGTGCGGTGAAGAAGGGTACGGGCGAGCTGAAAGGGGAACAGATGGCGGAGGTGGTGTATGCCACTTATGGTCCGGGTGGCGCAGCATGTCTGATTGAATGTCTCACTGACAATAAAAATCGCACGCTCTCCAACGTGAAGGCCATCATTCATAAACATGGAGGTAACTGGGCGGAGAGTGCGTCGGTGCTGTGGATGTTCAGCCGTAAAGGTGTGGTGAGTGCCAAGCCCACGATGGCAGTGCAATCACTGGAAGAGATCGAGCTTGAGCTGATCGATTTCGGGGCGGAAGATTTTGAGGAGCACGAAGGCGTCATCACCGCGACGACCGACATGACGAACTGGAATAAGGTCCGGGATTTTTTGAAGAACAACGGCTACGAAATTTTGTCAGCGGGTTTGAAATACCTACCAACGCAGAAGACGGAAATCAAAGATGCGGCGACCGTAGAAAAATTAATGAGTTTTGTGTCGGCACTGGAAGAAGACGATGACGTTTCCGAAGTGCACACGAATGCGGATATCTCGGAAGAAGTGGCGGCTGCCGTGGTGTGATTATAAAAAATGCAGAGCCGCACGGAACGCACGTCTCTGCATCATGATTCATTGTAAGAAATTATGCGCGTAGGCGCCGCATTGTGAGATAGCCCGCACCTACAGCAACAGCGAAGATCGCTGCGGTGCCGGGTCCTGTTGAAGGGACGCTCGGCGGCTTGCCTTTGTCGGTGCCTTTTGCATCCTGAAGAGGCGCTCCCGAATGAAGGGTGGTCATCTCTTCGGCGGATTGTGCGGAGACGGAAGCGACGCCAGCGGTGCTGAGCGCGAACAGCGCGAGCATCGAACAAACGATACCTGCGACTTTTGAGGGAGTGGTGTGAGTCATAGTGGAGAAGGGAGAACTGTTCGCAGCGTAGCGAGTTCCCTATTCCCCGGCAAACTACCGGCCTCGACGCAAGGTCATCATTATTTTTTGACCGTCAGCGATTGTGTCGTCGTTGCCTGTCCAATCATGAATCGCATCGAGGAGTACCTGGTGCGGGAAAGGATAGTGCTCGCCGTGTCCCGTGCCGACATCGTTGGTGTAGAAATATGTTTCATCGTATCCGGTGATGACGAGCATGTGATAGGCCGGACCCTCGCCGCTGTAGTACGGATTGTGGAGCATGCGTCCTGCGGTTGGGACGATGATGGGTTTCCCTTCGGTGATCAGCTGCTTAATGGAATCGATGGAGACATCCGTGGAGAGCACTGGCTCATAATCGGGGAACAGTGCGTTCGTGATATCAGCGAGTTGCTGCAACGTGATGCTCGGTCCGTAGCCCATGCGTGCTGTGCGATCCGTGAGGGCGACGATTTCTTGATCCGCCAATTCCTGCGTGAACGGACGATTTTGCAAATAGTGAAGGACCGTCAGGAGTGATGCTTCCTCGCAGGCATTCTGATACGGCTCGTCCCAGTTTTTGAACGGTGCTTGCGAGGTGAAAGGGACATCCAGCCGGACGACAGGGGGCCTCAGTAAAGAGACCGATGAGACTTGTGCCTGGCGCAACGGCGACCCTTCGGCTGCGCTCAGGGCAGGCGCCGTTGCCGCAGGCATCGTGATAAGCGGTTGCAGTTTTTTGACCACGCGTGGTTTTTGGATCGTGGGTGTTTCCGCACGCGAAACGGCGCAGCCGGCGCAGAGCATGGTCAAAGCCAGCAGCAGAGAGATTCGTTTCATAAAGTAGATCATTTTACAATATTTATTATAAAAAGCAATACATCAAAAAAGGCGGCTGCAAGGGGTTTGCAGCCGCCAAAGGGTGATCAGAGTGCGCTTTTCAGGATGACAGTGAAGTAGTAGATAAACCGCTGGGAACCAGGGTCACTAGCTCCCTGCACGGCGGCTCGCATGCGTCTGAACTCAATGCCGTCTTCGTCCTGTTCTTTGCACCAGGCGATCCTGGCCGTGCAGCCCGGTGCGGGCAAAAGCGGATCGGCCATCGGCGTGTCCACCTGGTGTAGATAGTTTTTGCCCGTGGCCTCCTCTTGGATGTGGTCGAGGAATCCACCTCTGCACGGAGCCCACAGCCAGGTACGTCCTTGATCGTCGGTGACTTCCGCGGTGTCGGCATCTTGCCGTTGCAGCGACGTAAAGACGACCTTGTAGCCGATGACGTACGCGCGGCGGCCCAGCTCGATGAGCAGACCCTGGGCATCTTCCGTGACTGTGGAGTGCTCAGGAATTTGATGGGTCGTGTCATCGAAGTAGAATCGTACGGCAGTGCTGTGAGGCACCGCGGAGAGATCGATGCATTCCCGCCCCTGTTCGTCGATACTGCGTTTCCACGAAGGTTCTTTCATGTTTGTTCCCCCAGATCACTCGTTCTCTTGCTCTGAACGTCAAAGAAAGAGTGCATGGGGGAAGCGGTGATTTCAGAGAACGTGCAGCGTGGTCTTTTAATGAAAATATACAATATAAATTAAATATGTCAATAAATCATCTTTTCTCCAGGGATCTCTTGCGCGAGCACGCGAGAACTGTTTTTCGCATCACTCGATCACCTCGACAACCACGCTCGTATCGTCCGTTCTTCCTGCAAGATCTGTGGCAAGGGCACGCAACGTGTAGATGCCAGGTTTTACATCGACAGCGTACGTAAAGGCATACGGTTCCTTGGGTTTCGTCGTGAGCAATTGATCATCCAGATAGAATTGCACGTACTTGATGCCACCTTCGAGGTCACGTGCTTCGGCGCGAATTTCAAGATTGGTGCCGGAGACAACCGTCACGTCGTTCTGCGGAGAGAGGAGTGCGACGGAAGGAGGAGATTGATCTTCGCCGAATTGGAACGTGACGGTGTCCGTTGCCTTGTTGAAGTAACGATCCGTCACGGTGACTTCCAAGGTGTGCGTGCCGGACTGGTCAATGGAGCGGGGCATTTGCAGCGCCGGTTCTAGCGTAGAGCCGCTTCCACCGATCGTCAGGATGTGCTTGCCGTCTACTTTGTAATTCAGTTCGCGTACAGACGAGGCAATCTGCAGACGCAGTTGAGGACGGAAGGAAGGATAGGAAACCTTGCCGCCATTGGAGGGTGAGATGATGCTGACCGTCGGTCTTTCGTTGCGCCCCGGCGTCAGGCTTGCGTCACATTTCGTTGTGGGCGCGATGGGGAGAGGGAGACTCGATCCGGTAAAAGAGCCTGTAACAGGATCCCAGCTGCCGGTTTGTCCTGCCGCCCACTTCCGTACTCCTTCCTCCCATGCCGGCCAGCGGTCGGCGAGAATGCTGCGAGGAGTGATAAAGCTCTGTTCGATCTGCGCGTCGGCGGGACATTCATCGGAGGCGAGCAATCCGGTGACGCGATCGATGAGCAGGGTGACACAAGCTGGATCCGCATCGTTCGGCGCGCGTTCCTGGAGGAAGACGTCGGCTTTGCGCTGAGAAACCGGCGTGCATTCCGTCGGTAATTCTCCGGAGAGCAGAGAGATTTGCGGCTGGACGATTCCGGATGGAACATCGAAGCTCGCCTTTGGTTTCTCGAGCAACTTGTGCGCCTTCACCATGAATTCCTTCCAAATCGGAGCGGCGGTAATCAGCGATTCCGCTTTCTCGGAGAGTGGAGTGGCGTCCGCATTGCCGACCCATACACCCGTGACGATGTTCGGCGTGTAGCCGAGGGTCAGCACGTTATCCGGTTTACGGTCGGTGCACTTGCCATCGTCACTGCGGTTCAGGCACTTGTTGCTCGTTCCTGTTTTGGCGGCGGCCTGGAAGCCGGGGACCGAGAGAACCGTCTGCCAATATTCATTCGGGCGTGCCGAGACATCGCTCAAAATGGACGTCACTTGGTACGCGATGCGAGCGTCTACTACCTGCGATGTTTCATCGGACGTGTCGTTTTCGTAGAACACTTTGCCGAAGCGGTCACGGATGCGTGTGATGGAGATCAACGGCGCGTGCTTGCCGCCCGCAGCAAGCGTGGCGTAGGCTTCCGCCATTTCGGTCAGCGGCGTTTCGGCGGCCCCGAGTGCAAGCGGCCAGCCGAATTCAAAAGAGGGGTCGCTCGCCAGTGTCGTTGCTTTGAAACTCTTCGGCGTCACGGCTCCGAGACGGCTCGCCATATCCAGTACCTGCTTCTCGCCGCCCGCGAGGAAGAATCCTTTGGCGGCGGGAATGTTGCGTGATCCGCCGAGTGCTTTGCGGATGGTAGTCAGTCCCCAGAATTTTCCATCGAAGTTCTGCGGCTCGTCCTCCCCGATTTTCGTCGGCACGTCATACAACACGGTCGCGGGGCTATACCCCTTCTCGAAGGCTGCGGCATAGACCAGCGGCTTGAAGCTGGAGCCCGGCTGGCGCGGCGCGCGTGCCATATCGACTTTGCCGTCATGATCATCATCGTTGTAGTCGCTGTTCCCCACGTAGGCGAGAATTTCCTTCGTCATCGGATCAGCTGCAACGAGCGCAATATTGTGAGCGCCATACAGCGTTGCGTAGCTCTCTTTCTTGTCGGTAACTGCCTTCTCTGCGATCTGCTGCATCTCCCAATCGAGTGTTGTTTCAATCGTGAGGCCGCCTTGGTCGATCATGCCTTCCTCCGCCTTGCCGGCGATCAGTTCTTCCACTTGGCTGCGCACCCAGAGGACGAAGTGGGGCGCACGAATGTTATCGCGCGAAGGTTTGAACGTGATGGTCTCCAATTCCTTGAGCGCCTGCAAGCGGTCGGCTTCTTTGATATAGCCCTGGTTTTGCATATTTTTCAACACCTGATCCGCACGCCCTCCCACATACATGCTGATGCCTCCTGATCCGATCTTGTTGCCCACGAGCCCGATGGAAACATCGCTGTCCTCCAATTCCGCGGAAGAGGTGATGATGCCCGCCTGAATTTTTTGAAGGGCTTCCGGCGTCACGGTCGTACGCACATGTTTGCCGTACGGACTGAAGTAACTCGGGCGCTGCGGAAGCGATGCGAGCACCGCCGACTGCGCGAGCGTGAGATCTTTTGCCGCAATGCCGAAGTATCGCTTGCTCGCGAGTTCGATGCCGTATGCGTTTTGTCCAAAGGGAATCCAGTTGAGATAGAGCGAGACGAGTTTTTCTTTCGAATATTTGCGCTCGAGCTGACAGCCGAGAATGAGTTCTTTCAACTTGCGGGAGAGAATATTTTCTTTCTGAAGATCCAACGCGTTGCGCGCCAACTGACGAGTGAGCGTGGAAGCACCGCCGGAATTACCGAAGCTGATCAACGCGCGTCCGAGTGCGCGGATATCCAAGCAGCCGCGCGTATAGAAGCGTTCATCTTCAATTGCGACAATCGCGTCCTTCATCGCTTGCGGGATCGCTGCATCATCGAGGAAGATGCGGTCCTCGTCACTGAAGAGGCGATAGAGCTCCGTGCCGTTCCGGTCGACGATGACCGAGCTCTGGGAGGCGATCAATTTACGCTGATCAGAGATATCAGGCAGGGTTATCCACAGGAAAAGAAGATAGCAGGCCGTCAATCCGCCGATGGTGAGCGCAGAATCCCGCAAAATCCGGCGCCAGCCGCGTCGCTTTCCCCATATCAATAATGCCTCCAATCTCATTTTTAGAGCATTATAACCGCGCTTTGACCCCACGAAAGAGCGTCTGCGCCGAGGGGGCGGAGGGGAGTCGAGCGGACGGGTCTGGAAACCGCTATCCATAGAGGGACGCAGTGTGGCTGAGGAAGGGAAAAATCGCAATGTGCAAAGCAGGGTTTTTTATGCTATACTGTCTCGATGGCTCGATTCACACGTTTTAGCCTCATTGGCTTCCTCCTTGCCCTCCTGCCCGCCAGTGTTCTGGCCCAGGGGCGCACGCTTTCGTTGGGAATGGGAACGTCGCGAAATGTATCACAGGTACTGGTGGCGATTATCAATTATATGGCGGGAGCGATCGTGTTCTTGGCGACGGCCATGTTTATTGTCGGGGCATTCTTCATCACATTCTCGCGCGGAGAGGCGGATGCTGTGACAAAAGGCAAAAACTTCATGATCAACGGTATTATCGGTATGGCGGTGGTGCTGGGGTCGTATGCGATTTTGAGAACGGTGTTCTACTTCATTTACGTGTGAGGCCCCTCACCCTGACCCTCTCCCTGGGGGAGAGGGGACCAAAATCCCCTGCAAACCCCTTTTTTTCGCCTCAGTTTGCTCTAGAATCCGTCCATGACCGACGGAAAACTTCCCCCCGATGTCCTGGAGCGATTGGAGCAGGCTGAGCAATTGAAGCTGTCCGGCAAGCACGCCGAGGCGATTACGATTCTCGAAGGATTGCTCCTTGAAGATCCCTCCAACGTATCGGCTCTCGAAGAGATTGCCGACAACGAGCTGAGCCTTGAGCGGTTTGACCGCGCCGAAACCGCCGCCAAGCAGGCGGTGGATATGGATGCCTCCAGCTATACGGGCTACTACATCCTCGGGTTCGTGCGTTCGCATGAACGCAATTGGGAAGAGGCGCTCAAGCATCTCAAAGAAGCGAACCGTTTGAAGCCGAATAATCCGGAAATTTTGCGCTGTCTCGGATGGGTGTTGTTTAACAAAGGCGAGCGCCCGCAGGGGGTTGTGACTCTGGAGCGCGCGCTGAACCTCGATAGCGACAGCACGCTGACGCTTTGCGACTTGGGCGTGGCGTATCTCGATATGAAGAATTTCGCGAAGGCAAAAGCGCTGTTTCTCCGTGCGCTTGATTTGGACCCGATGAACCCGCGTGCGAAGGAATGCATCGCAGCGGTGAGCCGCTTTGAAAAAGAGTTGCAAGGCTGAGAGAACGTTTCATGCATGTGTGAAGAAAACCGTATACTGTTCAACATGCTTTCGATGGACAGGACGGCATTGCTCCGGCGCTCGGTGATCCAAGGCTTCAGCGTGTTCAGCCGGGAGCGCCGCTGGCGGTCGACATTCGTGATGCTGTGTTTGGTCATGTTACTGCTGCAATTGCTGATCGTTGCAATGCTCGCCCTGAGCGGCATCCAGCAGTTGCTCAATGCGAAAGCAGGATTTCATGTAGAAGTCGTGCAAGGCGCAACTTCTCAGGGCATTCAAGAGTTGTATGCCGCTTTGAAAGAATTGCCGTATGTGGAGCAAGTGACATACATCCCTAAAGAGAAAGCCTATGAAATGGAGAAATTGCGTGATCCCGCTCTCGTGCAATCACTTGAGAACTTCGCGCTTGCCAACCCGTTTCCAGATACCTTCTCTGTTGTGCTCACGTCGCTCAATTCGTTTGAAGCATTCGTTGGGTTCATCAATCAGCCGGCCTGGAAGGGCGTCGTGGGTCCTTCGTTCCAGACATCCGCGGCTGTGCAGCAGCAACAGATGGGCAATTATGTAGCTGTGTCCCGTTCCGTCACGTCCTTGGCATGGATGGTGTTGTGGATCGCGCTTGCTGCCTTGCTTGGCATTATAGTGGATCTTGCCGTGCGGAGAACCGAAGAGCGCAGAGAGGAGTTGGACATGCAGCGTGCGATGGGGGCATCGGCCGCGCAGATTTTACTGCCGTTTACCGCGGAGATCGGCGCTCTCTTGATCGTGGCATTGATCGCAGGCTTCATCGGGACGTTCTTCCTCCTCTTTTCATTGCCGCTCCTGATTCCTGCTCTGGCAACAGGCGGGGCGCTTGCGGAGGCGCGCGCGTACATCATGCCGCTCTTGTTGATCGTGTTTCCGCTGATCGCCTTGATGGAGGTCGTTCTGCTTCCGTGTATCGGCTTGCTCGGAGCCGTCATTGCCCTGAAAAGCTGGAGTCCGTATAGGATTCGTGCATGATGCTCTCATGGCGAGAGCGCAAACATACGAGGCCATCGTGCTCCGGAGCTTCGACATTGGCGAAGCGGATCGTTTTTGCATTCTCTTCACGCGCCAGCGAGGGAGGGTTGCCGCCCGCGCCCGCGGCGTTCGCAAAATGCAGAGCCGCATGGGCGGTTCGCTGCTTCCGTTTTCGCATGCGCGTTTGGAATTGGTGGAAACCGATCACTCGATGACCATTACCTCCGCGTCATCGATCGGGAATCATACGTTGGATTACGGTGAGTACGAGGTTTTTGCACGCCTTCAGCGTGGAGCGGAACTGGTGTTGGCTCTTACGGAGGATGAAGAACCGTTACGCGATGTGTTTGAATTGTTATTGAATTTTCTTCATGCGGCCACGGTGCCGGGATGCGATGCATCGTTACCGTTCGCACTGTGCCTCTTGCAGGTGTTGGGTTTGCTGCCCGCGCGCGAAGAGGATCGCCGGTTCGCGCTGCTCCCTCCTGAGGCCAAAGCATTCGTCAGGCGGTGCGCGCAAGAGCAGACGATCGATGTACTTTGTGCCGAACTTGCGGACCCCGCTCCGCTTCGCACATTCGTGCACGCAGTTCTTGAGGATCATTTGAAAAAACCGTTAGCTAGTTGGTAACTAACAACTGAGTAGTGAGTAGAAATGTTGAAAGCTACTCACTACTCACTACAAACTGCCAACTACGTCACCGGGTTGAAGCAATTCTCCGCTGCCCGTGGGCAATCCTTCCACCCCGATTTGATAAAAGAGCGGACGGGCGGAGTACCATGAGAAGACGCTCTCGATGGTTTCTTCACCGTCTTTCTGCACGATGCGATACCACATCGCCTTGAGACCGGGCACGGCATCGCCGACCTTGCGCCTGGTACCGGCGGGGATTTCCGTCGTATATTCCGTTTTTGAAGGAGGAGGCGAGACCCTGTCCCATACGAACGGCCCGACGATTTTTGCCGAGCGATCATCGCGCGTGCCGTAGTAGATGAAGTACGCAAAGTCTCCTTCCTGATAGGTTTGCATCAACAGCGCTCCGGGGCTGTCGTTAAGGAATTGCATATCCGGGCCCGAGGTATAGACCGTCGCATCGGTGCCGTAGGGCGTGTAGTGGTTCACGACGTAACTGTGGTTCTGGCGCTTCACGATGGGAAAGCCGTACTCCCACACGCCGCGATAAGCAGTCGTGCTTACTTGGCACAGTCCCCCGCCAAAGTCCGGGACGGTCTTGTCACCTTTGATGACCAGCTCTTTCTTGTATCCCGTGGTGCCATCGACCGGGCCAAGAACTTTGAGGAAGGAAAATGTTTCTCCTTGCTGGATCAAATGTCCGTTGAATTTCCTCAGGCCCACTCCGATGTTATAAATGCGATTGGGTGGTGAGTTGCTCATGTCCGATTCGCCGACCGTGACGACTTCTTTGATCCCGAGTGTTGCAAGTTCGCTATCCAGCACCGTGATGGATGGAGGAGTGGTTTCCACCGCCAGCCATACATCGCTGACCCCCTGTTCCAATCCTCTTGCGATCAGTTCCGCCGATGCGGTGAGGTCCAGCTTTCTTCCCGGCAATCCCACGCCGGTAAACACAACCGCGCCGGACGAACGGCGGATAGTGACCGCACCCGGATTCCGGTTCAGCAGTGGTGCGACTTTTTGCAGGAGCGTGGCTTGAATTGCGCTGATATTCCATCCGATTTTTACCGAGCGCACGACGCCTTCGGGGAGGGGAGGAGGATTGTCGCCGTCTACGAGCAACGAAGAGGGCGGCGTGATTTCCTGTCCGTTTAGGAGCCAGATTTCCTGGGGAGATTGCCAGGTTTTACGATCCTTCGCGGCAATGGCGAACAGGTGATGTTGGTGACGCAGCGTGAAGGTATCGGGGATGGTTTGTGCTGAAAGAGACTCTGGGAAGAAACCGAAGAGTCCGAGGAGGCCGAAGAGTCCGAGGAAACTATGACGGAGAGACACGGGCGTATTGTGGGGGCTTAGCAGGGTAATGCAACTGAAAAGTTACCAATTCCCGTTGTGCACGTCGCTGCGTTGCCAGGTAGGCGGCGAGTGCTGCGCGTTCTGCCGGAAGAGCGACGGCTGATTCGGCGCTGCAGGTCGCGGGGAACCGCGGGAGCCCTTCGCTTCGTCGAGGACTTTGTTGACCAATGCATCCGCTCGATAATTGTCCGCGCGGGGAATGTGGACGAACACCACGTCATTGAATTCTTTGGCGAGCGCTTGAATTTCATCGAAGAAGGTTTTGAGTCCGGGCATCTTCACCTGGTACTGACCGTTGAGTTGGCGCACGACGAGTTCGGAATCAAGGTGACAAACCAAACGTCTCGGCTGGAATTCGCGCGACATTTTCAAGCCTTCGATGAGGGCGCGATACTCCGCCACGTTGTTCGTCTCGATGCCGATGCAAGCGGCGTATTGCTTCAGCACTTCGCCTTCTTTGGGATCTTCGAGAATCGCCGCGATGGCGGCTTCACCCGGATTGCCACGACTGCCGCCGTCGGAAAAAAGATGGAGCGTTCCTCCCACCGATGTCGGGGGCAGCGGTTCTTCTCCCGGATGAATCTCTGCCGAATCCAGTGCATCCTGCAGTGTTTTCACGATGAAGTGCTCGCGATCCTTCGCACGCGGGAACAGTTGTGCGAGACGGCGCTCGAGGGAAGTCGGGAGACGGAGCATTGGTGGGAGTATAAGGCGAGTTGCTGAGTCTGTCAGTTGATTCTTGCCTGGAAAAGTGAGTAGTGAGTAGTTGATAGTAAGTAGAAATGTTGAAAAACTACTCACTACTCACTACAGACCACCCACTCGTTAAGACCCCGTTCCCGTCTTCACTGTCACCTTCCCATCCGTCAAAAACTGCAATGCGGCTTCAAGCTGAGGATCTTCATTGTTGTTGAATTGCTCGGTGGTGCGATCCACAACAATGTCGGGGTGGATTCCTTCTTTGCCGATGTTGTGGCCCGCCGGCGTGAGCCATTTTGCGATGGTGACACGTAAGCTGGAACCGCCTGGCAAGTCGACTACCTCCTGTACCGTGCCCTTGCCGAAGCTCTTCATGCCGATCACTGTTGCGCGCTTGTGGTCTCGCAAGGCGCCTGCCACGATTTCCGAGGCGCTCGCGCTGCCTTGGTTAATGAGGACAACCATCGGAATATCCGGCAGTAAGGTTTTTCCGGAAACGCGGTGCACTTGAGGCGGGCCGTCGCGTCCGGCTACCGAGACGATGATTCCTTCTTTGAGGAAGAGTGACGTCAGATCATCCGCTCCGTCCAAATACCCGCCGCCGTTGAAACGCAGATCGAGGATCAATCCTTTCAAGTCCTCCTTCATCAGCTCGCGAAGATTGCCGGTCGCTTCCGCGATCGTGGAGTCACCGAATTGATTGATGGCCAAGTAGCCGATGTTTCCTTTTGCCGTTTTCTTCACGCTCGATTCCGTGCTCGGAACATGAATGTCATCGCGGATCACAGAGATGGTGACGACTTTGCTTTCACGCAGAAGTCCGAGCGTCACTTTAGTGCCCTTGGGCCCGCGTACGCGCTTCACGACTTCTTGGAGCGAAAGGCCGGTTGCATCTTCCTCATTGATCGAGATGATGACGTCTTCGGGCATGATGCCAGCCTTCTGGGCGGGGGATCCTTTCAACGGCGCGACGATCACCACCGATTCCTCGCGTTGCGATAATTCCGCTCCTATACCTTGCAGTTCGCCCTGGAGCGCCTGACGGAAGTCGGTATTTTCTTTCGGAGACATGAAGACCGTGTACGGATCGCCGACGGAATCGACGAGTCCTTGTGCCGCCCCAAGAATCATCTTGTCATCCACCAATTCCTCGGGCGCGATGTAGCGGCTGAGCAGCACTTCCCATACGTCCCACACCAAATCGATATCCGCCTGTTTGCGCGGATTTGTGAGAACCTTTCCGGAAGCCGATGCCACGCTGTTCGGCGGCATGCTGATAGTCACCGACGGCCGCGTATTCTCGCTCAAGCGAAATCCAAGCTGTACTCCGAGGAGAAGCGTAAAAGCGGGCAAACCGACGAGGAACACGAAGCGTTGCAACGGAGACATATGCTACGATGAGCTTATGGCAAGTTCTTCCCGTACGCCAGCCAAAGGACGCCAAAAAACCGCGAAAAAAGCGGCGGTTTTACCAAGCATCCATCGATCCATGTCGGTTGCGGAGATCGTCTCATTGCTCCCCGAATCAGAGGGTGTCTTGGCGGAATACGGTCTGCACTGCTTCAACTGTTCGGCGAATATGTCCGAAACATTGGAGGAGGGGTATCTCAGTCATGGCTTTCAGGAAGATGAGCTTGATGATCTTATCAATGATTTAAACGATCTGCTCCGTTCGCGGCCGCCCCGCCCGATGAAACTGACGATTACCAAGGAGGCGGCATCTGCGTTGCTCGAACTTGCGACGGCGGAAGGAAAGGCGGGGGAGGCGTTGCAAGTGGGAACCGATGAAGCAGGAGGATTTTGCATGGAGTTTCGCAAAGAGCCCGAAGAAGAAAGTCAGGTCTTCTTTCATCGTGAAGTTCCCGAGTTACGTCTCTTCGCAACTACACTCACACTTTCCCGTATCGGCGGATCGACGATTGATTTTCGCGAAGGGAGATTTAAGTTGGATCTTGAAGAGACGAAGCGCGCAAAAAAAGAGTGTGCCTGCGGGGGAGAGGGTTGCGGCTGTCGCGCTTAATACTCGAACAGCTCTTCTTCGCTGAAGAAGCGTCGTACTTCGGCTTTTGCTGCATCTTCGCCATCGGAGGCGTGAGCGACGTTGACCATCATGTTCTCGCCGTACGATGCGCGGATGGTGCCGGGGGCGGCCTTGCGGCTATCGGTGACGCCCAACATATCGCGGACCTTACCGATGACATCATCTCCTTCGAGCACGAGCGCGATCACGGGAATGGAGGACATGAAGGCCTCCACTTCTGGATAAAATGGCTTATCAGCGATGTGTGCGTAGTGATCTTTCAAAAGTTTCGAATCGAGGCGGATCATCTTGCAGCCACGGATCGTGAGTCCTGCTTCCTCGAAGCGAGAGAGCACTTTGCCGCAGATTTTCTTTTGGACGGCGTCCGGTTTCAGGAGGATGAGGGTGCGTTGCATGCGCATATTCAAGCAAAAATCAGGATGCCTGTCGAGTGGAAAAAGAGGGCGGAACTTTCGTCCCGTCCCCCATTCCGTTTTTCCCTCCGCGTTAAAAAGATGATGTTTGATTAGTAAGAGTTTGTGTGAAGGCTTAAGGAAGAGCTCTCCCCGCTGGCATCTAGCATATTTTGCATCAAAAGGTAATCGCGCACGCATCTGCTTTGCCCTCTCCCTGTGCGGTGTGAACACGCATCCCAGGCATCGGTCTGGCTGCGATCGCGCAATGAAGACGCGCTGGCATCAGTGTTATCGAGCATCGCGCCCGTGCCGTACAACCACTCTTCACTGAATCCTTTCACGCCGCCCGACATCGAACCGCGCCAAGGGAAGGTTGTATCGTTCCAGAAATAACCGGACGAAGTGTCGCCGCCGACGCTATTGAGATTCACCATGAATTGCGAGAGTGAGGTGCCGAGTTTCTGAAACCATTCCTGCATGCGTTCGTTGAATTCGCGAAGACTGGAACCTTGCATGCAGCTTGAGGAGCCGTCGTGCATGACGAGCATGCACAGCGCGCGTCGCACTTGATCATCACTGGTCAGCGTGGTGCCCGGTGCAAGAAAATTCCAGAGAACAGATCCGCTCGCAGTACTCGCAACGGAAGAGGCCATCGAAGACGATGAGCTGCTGATGGAGGAGCGTGATGCGGGGCGAGACAGACGAATCACGCACATTGCACGTGCACGTCCCATAATGTCACGGCATTGAGCCGGGATCAGGGAGTCGTCTGCCACATTGGCCACCGATGATCGTGTTGCCGCTTGCGAGCGGAGCGAAGATGCGGACGATCTCAAGCGCCTGTAATTTCCGCGGACCGTGACGCTCGCTGAAGATTGCGAGCGGCTGCTTGGAGAATAGTATCGTGCCGAACTCTCGTTGGAGCTTGATGAAACCGAGCTCAGCGATGAAGAGGACGATGACAGGGAAAGTGAAGTATCAGAAGAAGACATGCTCGAAGAACTGACGCTTTGCGCAAAAGCGAATGGCGCGAACGCGAGGCTGAGAGAGCCGGCAGTCAGAACGGCCAGAAGTTTGTGCATAAACAAAGAAGGAAAAAGATAAGCGCGTCATTGCGCACACATTTCCCTCTTGTTGACGGTCGATGTCGCTTGCTTCTTACAGAACTGCTCCTGTTTTTTTGCGAGCTTACTTCTGGTACGCCTTTCCGGTGGTCAGGCGCTGTCTGGAAGCATTGTTCACTGCGCGCACGCAGACGCGGCGCCTTACCTCATCCGTGATGGCGTGGCATTTTGCCAATGCCTTCACATCGACGGGACGGGAAGAAACGCTCGACGAAGACGAAGAAGTGCTGCTCGCGCCGCGACCTCTGCGATTCGTGCGGCCGGCCGTAATGATTCTCATTTGCGCGGTCAGCTTATCCAAGAACGCTTGGCTCTCTCTTTGGCTCTTATTGGAAAAATCCTGGAGCAATTTCAAATATTCCGGTGTACGGCCCATCGAGGCATGTTCGTCAATCCAAGCTTGGCGTCTGCGGGCGACTTGGTTTACGTAATCGAGCTTCAAGCGCTCAAGATTCCTCAGCGCATCCGGAATACAGAGATCTTTGTTGGGGTTTGCCAAGCACGATGCCGGCAATGGCGGAAGCGAAAGAGAAGACTCTGAGGAGGAGCTCGCGGAAGACGTTGCGGAGGAGGTCGAGGATTGCGCACCGGCAGCCAATGGCGTGAGAGCCATGGCGATGCTTGCTAAGGAGAGGGACACAGTGGCGGGGATGCGCATGTAAATGGGGTGGAAAGCGGGCGGAGTATAGCATAATGACTGAGTATTATGTATTTAGTATCTAGTATTTAGCTGGCCAAATACTGAATACTAGATACTAAATACTCACTATACTGAATGTCCATGTCTGCCTCCGAACCCTCCCTCCCGCGCCTTCCTTCCCGCAGCGTTCTCTGGTTTATCGCCGGAGGATTCGCGCTGGTGATGTTGCTGGTGTATGGCAAGTCGCTCGGCAATACGTTCGTGCGGTGGGACGACGGGTTATTGATTTACGAAAATCCGGCCGTTATGGAAATGACGCCTGCGTCGCTCCTGCGCGTGTTCACGACGTACGATCCCGAACTCTACATTCCGCTGACGTTGCTCACGTACCAAATCGACTATCAGATTGCCGGTCCCAATCCGTTTATCTTCCATTTGGGAAACTGGTTCTGGCATTTGGGCAGTGCATTGCTGGTGGCCTGGCTCGCGTTTTTGCTGCTAGGACGACGATGGATCGCGATCGTCGTCGGCTTGCTCTTCATGCTCCACCCGCTCCATACCGAAGCGGTCGCGTGGGCGAGCGGACGCAAAGACGTGCTGTCGCTGTTCTTTTTCCTCGCGTCGATCATTGGTTATCTGTACTTCCGCGACGATGGATCGAAGAAGGCATATCGGCTGAGTATCCTTTGTTTCTTATTGGGACTAATGGCCAAGGGGCAGATTTTGATTCTCCCTGTCGTGCTGGTGTTGCTGGATGTGTTCCGAGGAAGGGTCTGGAGCAAGGCCATGCTGACCGACAAGATTCCGTATGTCCTCCTGAGCGTCATTTTCGGCATCATCGGCATCATCGGCAAATTGCGTGTGGCGGGCGCGACGGACTTCGGCACCAAGATCGTGATGTCCTTCAAGAGCGCAGTGTTCTATCTCCAAAAACTCTTCTGGCCCGATCATTTTTCGCTGCTCTATCCCTACACCGGCGATGTGACGATCGCCTCTCCGGATTTTTACGTGCCGCTTGCTATCCTCATTGCGATTGCAGCCGCCTGCCTCTTGCTGCGGAAAAAATTGCCGGAACTGTGGTTTGGATTTCTTTTCTATTACTTCGTGCTCTCGCCGACCTTCTTGAACTTCGCGAAAGGCGATGACATGGGGGTGTACTCCGCGTCGGATCGCTATGCGTACGTCGCATCCGTGGGAATATTCCTGATGGTCGGATTCCTCCTTGCGCGGTTGCTTTGGAAAGATGGATCGAAAGAATGGCTTGTTGCGTCTGCCGTGACCATGGTGATCGTTGTCCCGTTGGGAGTGCGTGCTCATGAGCAATCGATGGTATGGCGGGATACGGAAACGCTCTTCGCAAACGTCATCAAGCATTTCCCGGAATCGTCGCACATCGCCTATAACAATTTGGGAAATATGTATCGTTTGCGCGGAGATTTGGAAGGGGCGATTGAGCGGTACAAGCAGGGGCTGGCGATCCATCAGAATCCGAAAACGTGGAGTAATTTAGGCGGAGCCTATCGCCAACTAAAGAGATATGCAGAAGCGGAAGACGCATACACGCATGCGTTCGCGATCGCGCCCGGCAGCAAAGAGGCGCACTTCGGGCTTGGTATTCTGTATGCGGAACTCGGCAGACGCGATGATGCGAAGGCGGAATATGCCAAGGCGCTTGCGATCGATCCGGACTACGAGGAGGCGCATACGAATCTGGGGTCTGTGCTGCTGGCTGATCGTGATATCGAAGGCGCGATTGCGCATTATCAGAGAGCGCTGGAGATCAATAACTATTTTGCCGACGCGCAGTACAATCTTGCGTTTGCGTACAGTACGAAAGGAGATGATGCGGCAGCCTTAGCCGCTTATGAGCGCTCGATGCAACTGTCGCCCCGTTCGCTGGCCCCGCGCATCAATGCCGGTATTCTCTATGCCAAAAAGGGGGAGCGAGCGAAATCCATCGAAATGTTTGAATCGGTCCTCACGCTTGATCCGGGCAATGCCACGGCCAAAGAGGCATTGAGACAGCTAGGAAGATAAAAATTTGCTTTTTATACTAAAATATTGTATAGTCTCGAAAGATCTTTTCTCAATTCAAGGAGCTGATCCGTGGCTAACAACTTTCGTGTCATCTGGTTCCGCTCGTTCTGTATTTCTCTCTTTCTATGTCAGTTTTCCGCGATCTTGAATCCCTGCGTCGCGATGTACTCACTGTTGCAGGCGCTCTTTCGGACGAAGATTCATTCGGCATGGTTCCTTGGTCAGAGGAAGTCATACAGGCAGAAGCAAGAGCGCGTGAATATTTGGCTGATGAAGTGCGACTCGTGATTCAGGAAATTCAATCAGCGATACTGCGTCAGCAGTTGGAGCAATTGTTTAATCTCTAAAAAAATCCCCCCGTGGTAAGCGGGAGGATTTCGTGAAGCTCAAGGTGCACTAGGCCGCAGGACTTTGTGCGTACTATATGACGCTAATGTCAGGTGAGCGTTACAAATATATCTTGACCGTATTAACGTTTTATTAAGGCGTCATGCCGCAATTAATTGGGCCCATTTGTCGGCGTCGTTTTCCCGGCCGATAATCACGAGGCGCAGATGTTCCGGTGACAATAATCGTTTTGCCAACGCATCCACCTGTGCCTTGGTGACGCCGTCGATTTTCTTGAAATACTCTTCGACGTCGCGCACTTCCGGATAGAGCAATTGCTGCTTGCCGTAATAGTGCGCACGCTCTTCGCTGTCTTCCAGGCTTAGCGTGATCTTTCCTTTCAGATAATCCTTCGCGCGCTGCAATTCGTCGGCCGTAACGCCGTCTTTGGCGCAGACCATATATTCCTTCTTGATGAGCTCGATTGCTTCCTGCAGGCGAGACTGGTCGACGCCCGCGCGCGTGGAGAGCGCGCCGCCGTCCATGTAGTTGTCCGTCTCGGTGGAGATGTAATAGCAGAGCCCTTTCGCTTCGCGGATGTTTAAGAACATACGTGAGCTCATATTGCCGCCGAGAATGACGGCGAGCATCTTGTGGGCGAAGTGGTCTTCATGTTGTGAGCCAACGCCTGGGACACCGAGGACGAGGTGTGATTGTTCGGTGTTTTTGGTGCGCAGATAGACTTTCTTGGAACCGTACTCGATCAGCGGATCGAAGATCTTATTTTTCTTGCCGCCGATTCCGGCGAAGAATTTCTCCGCAAAGGCCATGGCTTCCTTTTCCGTGATTTTGCCGGAGAAGGTGATGACGAGGTTATCCGGCGTATAGAGCTCGTCTTTGTGCTTCTGGAAATCCGCCTGCGTCACGCTCTTGATCACTTCCTCCGTGCCGATCGTATCCCAGCCGAGCGGGTGATCACCGAAAAGCAATTCCTCAAAATCCCATCCTGCGCGGTACATCGGGGTGTCCTGGTACATGCGCTCTTCTTCCATGATCACGCCGCGCTCTTTATCGATTTCTTCCGTGGGAAAGGTGGCATGCAGCAACATGTCACTGAGTACGTCGCAGGCGAGTTCGGTTTGTTCTGCCGCGACCTTCACGTAGTAGCCCGCATATTCTTTTGCAGTGAACGCATTGAAATCTCCACCCACCGAATCGATCGCCATGCTCACCTCCTGTGTCGTCGTATATTTCTTGCCGCCCTTAAAAAACATGTGTTCCAAAAAGTGGCTGATGCCGCGGTTGCTCTGCACTTCGTAGCGCGAGCCCGCGCCGGCGAAGATCATGACGGTGACGGATGAAGTTCCCTCGACGGGGGCGACGAGAACGGGCAAACCGGAAGCGAGACGATGGAGGGAATACATAGAGTGGGGAAATGGGAGATGGAACAATTCCTGGTCGAGAGCTTAGAGCTGTTAGCTGATAGGATTCTAATACGACAACTAAAAGCTATAAGCTAAAAGCTCATCAATTCCAAAAATTAAGAACAACGAAAACGAGGAAGAGTACGGCAAGGGGAAGGCCGACGCTCCACAGGAGCACAGTCGAACCTTTCGCTTCTTCATCGATGCTGAGATACACACTCAAGCCGCCGTATAACGTTGCTGCAAATGCCATCGGCAAATCGGCGTAGAGCAAAATATTCAACGGCGTCATGCCGCCGATCCCGTTATGGAGCAACACGTATGAGAGAAATAAAACACTTCCCAGCACATAGAAGAGGAATGCCGAAAGCGTGTGAAGATAGCGCAACATCGCGGCTATGGTAGCACGTCAACGTTATGGATGGTATCACTCAAAACGACAAACAGAGCCAGTAAATGCTGCTCCTACAAGTGTCTAGGCCATCTTCTGTATTAATTGTA
>CAYUWH010000020.1:0-23358 GCA_964448615.1 uncultured Candidatus Peribacteria bacterium | reverse complement strand
CGCAAAAGTAGTCTTTTCCTCTCTACCGCAATCCCAGTGCGTGGAGATTGATCACCTGCAATATGGCCGCATTCAATCTTCAACAAGCTGTACCAACAGCAATCAATGTCCCGCCGGTCAGTTCTGTATCAACGGAAGTTGTGGTCCGTGCGTCAATAGCGATCAATGTCCCTCTGGACAGCAGTGTTTGGATGGACAGTGTTCTGTGAACAGTTGCACCAGCAGTGCCCTGTGCCCTTCCGGACAACAGTGTCTCAATGGCAGCTGTACGAATAATAGGTGTACAAGCAGCAATCAGTGTCCCTCCGGTGAGGAGTGTCTCAGTGGCCAGTGCAAGAAATCCTGTACTTCAAGCGCACAATGTCCCTCGGATACGCAATGTCTCAATGGAAATTGTGAACCGCTTGATGAGTTGTGCACATACAATACGGATTGTCCTTCCGGACGTTGTATAGGTGGCAAGTGCATGGTGCAGCAATGTTCGCAGAATGATCAGTGCACAAGTCATCTCTGTAACGCAAACGGTCAGTGCGAACAGTGTTCGAATAATGAGCAATGCCCGAGTGGAGAATGCAAGAAGGGCTACTGCACGAAGAAGCAGTGTGCAGAGAATGCCCAGTGCGTAAGCAATCTCTGTATCAACGGTATGTGTGATTCTTGTACGAAGAATGAGCAGTGTGCATCGGGGCTATGCAGCGATGGGATGTGTGTCCAGCCGAGAGCTGCGGCGCAAACGTTGCCCGCTCAAGTCATTGAATTGCCGCTCAGTGGCGCATGCACGACAGGTGCGCAATGTCGCTCCGGAGTCTGCCGCAATGGCTTGTGCGTGCCGTGCGCGGTTGATCGCGATTGTCCGGCGGGGAACCGGTGCTTGAATGGAGAGTGCGTCTCCTCTTGTTCATCCGATATTCAATGTGGAAGCCGTTTGTGCGTAAGCGGTACGTGTGCCCGCTGTACCAGTGACTCGCAATGCGCCTCCGGCAATTGTAATAGTGGAACGTGTGTGGCATGCGTATCATCCAATGATTGCCAAGCCGGCAGACAGTGCGTATCCGGACAATGTTTGGTTGCTCCCGGCGGAGCGCGCACGAATGCCGAAACCGGACCGGAAACGGTGGCTGTCATTGCGGCGGGAGCTGCGGCGGGATGGGCGTGGATGCGACGAAGAAGGAGGTAAGGCAGGTATAGAAGGTAAGGAAGGTATGGCACGTATGACTTTTGACCTGCCTTACGTTCCTGACCTGCTTTACGTTCCTTACTTAATCACCAGCGGCTTATCCTTCATCAGAATCACGTCTTGGTCAGTTTTTCCTGTCGCAATATCAATCTTCTTGAGTCGAATCGTGAGAGGGATTGCACTCGGATTGTGGAGAACAATCGTTTGCCATGGCTGCATTGTGCGATAGGACACCAGTGCGCCTGGCGGAAGTTGCCACTGCGCATAGCCGAGAGCGGGAGCGTGAGAGACGACGGATGCCAGCGGCACATTGCGCACTTCACGCCGTTCCCAGGATTCTGGCAATGTCACGGCAATTGTTTGATTTCCCTCATTCCCAACTTCAAGCAAGCGCTGTTCGCCCCTTTTTCCAATAGAAAGTGTCAGGGAAAAAGGGGCGGAATGCTCGATGGTAAGGTCGATCGTGCCTCCCGCATCTTCCTCTCCGCTCCAAACGACTGCTCCAAAGAATAGAACCAGTATAAGGGTTGCTAGGAGTGTTTTGCCATGAATGGAGGCGATGCTTGGCATACGGACATACCGCACCATACTATGGTTTTGGTTCAAGTGATACGTCTTTGGTTATCGAGGGAACTTTTGCACCGATTCTTGATTCGTGGTATCATAAGTCACATGGAGTTTGACCCACATACCCTCCATCAGATTATCCAGCGCATTCAGCAGCAAATGCGTTGTCCGCAATGCGGAGAAAAGATTCCCGTCGAGTTTGCCTCGGTACGTTTGACAGGTGATGATTTTGTGTTGTTACAGCTTAAATGTGAGGTCTGCGATGCGTATATCGTGCTCCATGCTTCGTTACAGGGGATGAAGGCAGCTCAGGATGCGAAAGAAGAGAAAGAAAGCGGCTTAAACGCCTCTTCTGCGCTGTATTTGAAGGAGTCCGAAGTGGATTCTCTGCGCAATGCGATCCAAGGATCCGATGGATCGTTTGAGAAGTTGTTTAAACCATGAGTCATTCTTCGGAATTCTGAAAAATCCTCTTGCGTAATCACGCTGCTTTCCTATAATTGGGGCACATCTCTGGCGTTCCTCTTCCTGTTTAAGACGAACAGGCGAGGGGAGCGGCGGAGTCTTATGCGTTTTTTTCTCCCCTAAAACCGTATGTCCGCCACCCCATCTTCCGCAACCGATTCCTTTGACGCAGTCGCGCTCTCGGTTGCCAGTCCTGATGACATTCTCGCGTGGTCGAGAGGAGAAGTGACCAAAGCGGAAACCGTCAACTACCGTACCCAGCGTGCGGAGCCGGATGGTCTCTTCTGTGAGCGTATCTTCGGTCCGACGAAGAACTTCCAGTGTTTCTGCGGAAAGTATAAGGGAATTCGCTATAAGGGGGTGATCTGTGAAAAATGCGGCGTGGAAGTGACGCGCAGCATCGTCCGTCGCGAGCGCATGGGCCACATTAACCTGGCCGTGCCGATCGCACACATTTGGTTCTTGCGTTCGTCGCCGTCGCGCATCGGCCTCCTCTTGGATCTTCCGATCAAGACGCTCGAGCAGATCGTCTACTTCGCCGCGTACATCGTGATTTCGGTGAACGAGGAAATGAAGTCGGAGGCGGAGAAGGAATTGAATGCATCCATGGAAAATCGCCGCAAGCAGATTCAGCGTGAGTATGAAGAGGAGAAAAAGCAGCTGACCGAGAGCAATGCGACGCGCGCGCAGCTCGATGCATTGGATAAAGATGCCGCCGATCGCTTGGAAAACTTGAAGGGCAACCACAAGGAAGCGTTGGAAGATTTGAAGAATCTCCACTCCGGCGGCGTGCTCTCCGAATTGAAATTCCGCGAAATGAACATGAAATTCGGACACGTGTTCCGCGCCGGAACCGGAGCCGAGAGCTTGCGCGAAGTCATCATGAACGTCGATCTTGCGACGACCGCGAAGGACTTGCAGGATGAGCGTGAAAAGTCTTCGGGTCAGAAGCTGAAGAAAGTGATGAAGCGCATGAAGTTCGTGAACGCATTGCTCCAGGCCGAAGTGCGCCCGGAGTGGATGATTCCGACGCGTTTGCCGGTTCTTCCTCCGGATTTGCGCCCGATGGTGCAGCTCGATGGTGGCCGCTTCGCCGCTTCGGACTTGAACGATTTGTACCGCCGCGTCATCAACAGAAACTCCCGCTTGAAGAAGCTCATGAGCATCGGTGCGCCGGAAGTCATCTGCCGCAACGAAAAGCGCATGTTGCAGGAAGCGGTCGATACGCTGCTTAATAACTCCGCTCGCGGAGGCAAGACGCTCTTCACCGCCGGTGACCGCCGCAAGTTGCGCTCGCTCTCCGACATGTTGAAAGGAAAGCAGGGCCGCTTCCGCCAGAACCTCCTCGGAAAGCGCGTCGACTACTCCGGTCGCTCCGTGATCGTCGCCGGCCCGCATCTCAAACTGAATCAGTGCGGTTTGCCGAAGGAAATGGCGATGAAGCTCTTCAAGCCGTTCGTCATCGGAACCATTATTCGCCGCGAACTCGCGCACAACGTGAAGGCCGCCGAGCGCTTGATTCAGGATGGCGCCCGCGAAGTGTGGGACATTCTCGAAGAAGTCATTAAGGATAAGTATGTGCTTCTCAACCGTGCGCCGACGCTCCACCGCCTCGGTATCCAGGCCTTTAAGCCCACCCTCATCGAAGGTCTCGCGATCCAGTTGCACCCGCTTGCCTGTACCGCCTTCAACGCCGACTTCGACGGAGACCAAATGGCCGTACACGTGCCACTCTCTGAAAAGGCGCAGGAAGAAGCGAAGAGCTTGATGTCCGCCGCACGCAACGTGCTCAAGCCTTCTGCCGGTGAACCGATCATCAACCCGGTCCAAGACATGGTGCTCGGCTGTTACTACCTGACCCAAGTGCACGATGACAAGAAGGGGCATGGCATGGTGTTCTCAAGTCCTGACGAGGCGTTCCTCGCCTACGAATCCGAGGTCATCAGCCTGCAGGCGAAGATCAAAGTGCGCGTGTCTTCCGCGGACGGCAAAACCGAAATCATCGATACCTCCGTCGGCCGCCTGCGCTTCGAGGAAATCATGCCGGCCGGCCTCGGTCATGTCATAAAGCCGATGACGAAGAAAGCACTCTCCAGCTTGGTCGCGAAGGCACTGGAGCTTTGCGGAGAAGAGGAGACGGTGCAATTTGCGGACCGCATCAAGGATATCGGCTTCAAGTACGGCACAATCTCCGGCGTCTCGATTTCTGCTTCCGACATCTTGGTGCCAAAGGAATACGATACGCTGGTCGCAGAAGCCAATGAGAAGATCCGCCAAATGAACAACTACTTCTGGAAGGGCTTTATCACGGCTGATGAGCGCTACCGTGCTGCGATCCGTATCTGGAGCGAGACGAAGAACCTCATCAGTAACGCGATGGTCCGCGACTTCTTGAAGGAGCCGGAGAACGATATTACGTACGTGATCGACTCAGGCGCTCGTGGTAACTGGGGTCAGGTCACGCAGCTCGGCGGTATGAAGGGTCTCGTTGCCAACCCGTCGGGTCGCACAATCGAACTTCCGATTCAATCCAACCTCAAGCAAGGATTCTCCGTTCTTGAGTACTTTATCGCCACACACGGAGGACGTAAGGGTAAGTCCGATACGGCCTTGAAGACGGCGGAAGCCGGTTACCTCACGCGTCGCTTGGTCGATGCTGTGCAGGACATCATCATCCGCGAGGAAGACTGTGGATCGAAAGCTCCGCACCTCATTACTCGCGAAGATTCCGAGCGTATCGGTGAAAAATTTGAGAGCCGCATCTTCGGACGCACGCTCGCAAACGACCTTAAGAAAGATGGTAAGACTGTCGCGAAGCGCAACGAAGATTTGGATGCCGATCTCATCGATCTCATCAACGAGCACAAGATCGACGAAGTGGAAGTGCGCTCCGTGATGACGTGTAAGACGAAGGGTGGAATTTGTGTGAAGTGTTACGGACGCGATCTCGGCAACAACAAGACCGTCAAAATCGGAACACCGGTCGGTATCATCGCCGCGCAGTCCATCGGTGAACCGGGTACGCAGCTCACCATGAGAACTTTCCACATGGGAGGTGTCGCCGAAGGAGCCGATATCACGCAAGGTCTTACCCGCGTTGAAGAATTGTTCGAAGCCCGCAACCCCCGCACGTCCGCTCAGTTGGCAGACGTAGCCGGCGTGGTGAAAGTGATGCACCAAGGCGGCAAGACGACGATCTTGATCAACGAAGAGGAGCCGGGCGAAGATATCTACCACTTGCCGCCTGGTTTCGAAACCATCATCGACAAGGGCGACAAAGTGGAGGAGCGCACGATCATCGCGAAGTCCCGCTACGACAAATCCGTACTTCGCGCGACGCTTGCCGGAAAAGTGACGCACACAGGTGATGGTTCAATCCGCATTCGTCACTTCGAGAAGCAGGAGCGCAGCTATTTGTTTGCCGGACGCGAAAGTTTGCTCGTGAAGACGGGCCAGAAAGTGGAACTTGGTGATCCTCTGAACGTCGGTCACTTCAATCTTCAGGATCTCTTGGAGAAGAAAGGTGTGTACGCCGTCCAGAACTACGTGGTGCAGGAAGTGCAGCACATCTACGCCTCGCAAGGTCAGACCATCAACGATAAGCACCTTGAGATCATCGTTCGCAAGATGTTCTCCAAGATCCGCATCACGGATGCCGGCGACACCAAGTTCTTGCCGGGAGAGGTTGCCGATAAGGGCGAAGTCGACCACGAGAATGAGAAGGTCGAAGGTGCGAAGGGCAAGCATGCGACCTACGAACAGCTGCTTCTTGGTATCACGCGCGTGGCGCTGGCCACCGATTCTTGGCTCTCGGGTGCTTCCTTCCAGGAAACCATTCGCGTGCTTGTAGACGCCGCCACGACCCGCAAGATCGATATGCTCGTCGGACTCAAGGAAAACGTCATTATCGGACGCCTTATTCCGACCGGCGAGGTCTATCGTAACCGCTTTACAGGGAATGATGCGGACGAGTGAGTAGTGAGTAGTCGGTAGTGAGTAGCCGTTTCTGCCTACTACTCACTACAAACTACCAACTCTTCCCTTTACAATAAGCTAAATCCTCATTACCATCCTGTCTCCTTACGCCTATGCCTACCATCAATCAGCTCATCCGCCGGCCCCGCAAGCAAAAGCGCTATAAATCCAAGGCTCCTGCCCTGCAGTACACCTGGAATGCGCTCAATATGCGCCCGGTTCCGTTGCCTAAAGGCGCGCCCTTCAAGCGTGGAGTATGCTTAAAGGTTACGACGATGACGCCAAAGAAGCCGAACTCCGCTCTTCGCAAAATCGCCCGCGTTCGCCTGACCAATGGTCACGAAGTAAAGGCGTATATCATGGGAGAGGGGCATAACCTCCAGGAACACAGCGTGGTGCTCGTCCGCGGAGGACGCGTGAAAGATCTTCCGGGTGTCCGTTACCACATCGTCCGCGGTGTGCTTGATACGGAAGGTGTGCGCAACCGCAAGCAGGGTCGTTCCCGCTACGGTGCACGCAGGCCGAAAGCTGGCGCTGCAAAATAATTTTCAATTCTCCATTCTAAATTCTTAATTCTCTATGGCAAAGCCCGTTAAGCCCTACATCCCGCAAGACTCGACCCCCTATATCGAGAAATTCATCTGCTGCATGATGATGCAGGGGAAGAAGTCGATTGCGCGCCGTATCTTCAAGGATACGCTCGAAATCATTAAAACGCGTACCAAGGAAGATCCGATGGAAGTCTTCAACAAGGCGTTGCTCAACGTGACCCCGCTTGTCGAGGTACGTCCGAAGCGTGTGGCCGGTGCGGTGTACCAGGTTCCGGTGGAAGTGACTCCGAAGCGCCAGACGGCTCTCTCGGTTCGTTGGATCTTGAATGCAGCCCGTGAGCGCAAGGGCATGCCGATGGCCCAGAAGCTTGCCATGGAATTGCTCGATGCTTCCTCGGAGCAAGGTGGTGCCGTGAAGAAGAAGCAGGATGTGATCAAGATGGCACAGGCTAATAAAGCCTTCGCTCATTTAGCAAAAGCATAAGCGGAGAGGGCCTGCACTGAGCTTGTCGAAGGGCGCATTTGGCGAAGGCGTAATTCTTTCTTAGGCATTGCATTAAAAAAGGAGACGTCCGAATAGGGCGTTTTCTTTTAGTGGAAGATGTAAAAATAATTTGACATTTCAATATTTTAATGTACATTAACCAAGTCGTGATTCCGATCACGTCTGAACATTCGCACTATCGGTTGTTCGAGAGCAGCTTGTTGATTTTTTTGCATGAAATCAGAAAGCTGTTCTCTGTCGAAAAGTGTTCCCAAAAAGGAGATAGTCATGGTGTTGCATCTGCAGCCGATCGAGGAGACCCAGGGTGGCGGAAGTGACGGTGCTCAGCGCCAGAGCGAGAGCTTCTGTGTACTGCCGATCGTCGGCTGCCTGATGGCTGCCGAGGCCGAACTGGGCCTCAATCCGGCCTGGACCGCTACCAACTACTACCAGCGCAAGGTGCTGGAAGTGCTCGCGGCGTTCCAGGACAAGCGCGAGCTGATGGCCAAGCTGCCGGAACTCCGGAGCATCTGCTCGCGAAGCTATGAGGGTATCAAGGAATTCCTACACAACGAGGGGTTCCGTATCCAGCTCGATCCGTTCGGCGGTCCCGACGACTTCGGGATGGCCAGCGTCCTCAAGCTCGTGTTCGAGTGGCAGGCCAAGGGCGAGGTGACCGAGATTCGTGGCCGTTTCCCGGCCGTGAAGCTCAAGAGCGCCGGATCCCGTAGGAACAGCGGCCGGACCAATCTCTCGTTCCACCGGTCGCCGGACGCCAAAAATCCCATCGCCGTCGCCACGACCAAGGAAGGCGACTACGTCTGCATGATGCAGGCGGATCTCCCGCCGACCGACTTCCAGCTTCTCGACTGGCTCCGCCAGATCGATGAGACCGAGAAGGAGACCGAGGAGTTCGGCGCGGTCGTGTTCCCCATGGTCACCTACGACCAGGAGATCGACATCTCCTGGGTTAAGGGATTGTGCTGCAACACTGACCGGATCGTCCAGGCCAAGCAGCAGACCGCGTTCGGCATGAACCAGTTCGGCGGCTTCGTGAAGAGCGCCGCCGCGATGGCTGTGTCCCGCAGCATTGCTGCCCCGAAGCCGGACCTGGTCATCGATGGCCCCTTCCTCGTCTGGATCTACCGGCCGGAGATCCCGACCCCGATCTTCACGGGGTGGTTCACCCCGGAGACGTGGAAGGATCCGGGCACGCCGCCGACCTGATCGACCAGAACAACCAATACACCCCTGACCGCGTGTCAGGGGTTCTTTCTTGTAGATTGATTTTTTATGGAGACGCCCCGGCCCGGGCGTCTTTACAGGTGTCGAAAACCAATCGCATGATTTTTTTGTATTTCCCATAAAGGATTACGTATGATGCCATTTCATGACATCCATTTCCGCATCACAACTCCGCAATACGTTCACGCAGCAGGGCATGCTCGATCTTTCCGTGCTCACAAAGCCGGACGTGTGGAGCGTCTATAGTGAGGTGCTTACGCAATTGATAAAGGAAGCGCAGGAGGAGTTTCAGAAGATCAGTACTATTCCCGAGGCAGAGCAATCATTCGCAACCGTTGTGGAGCCGTTTCATGCCTTTGATGAGCAGCTCAAGATGGCATGGTTATGTTTGGATGCCTATCACAACGTGAATGGCAGTGAGCAGACGACGGCGCTGATCCAGGAATTCCAGCCACAGATCGTCCGCTTTAACGATGAGATTCTGCTGCACCGCGCATTCTTTACGATGCTGGAAGGGATTTGGGAGCGAGAAGAAAAACAGCTGACGGCTGCGCAGCGTCGCTCCTTGGAATTATTGCTACGAGATCGCCGTATCGCGGGTGTCCATCTGCCGGATGATCAGAAGAAGTATCTTCAGGAACTCAATGAAAAGCATTCTGAACTTGCAGAGCGCTTTGCGCGGAATACGGTGGAAAGCAGAAGGCTCTTCTTCCGGCATTTCACGAGCCTCGATGTGTTTGAAAATTTGCCGGCGCAAGATGCATCCTCAGCTTCGGAAGAAGCCAAAAACAGGGGATTGGAAGGATGGGTCTTTACGCTGAGCCCACCTTCGAAATTGGCCGTGATGCGCTACTGCAAGGATCGCGAGATCCGAGAGCAATTTTTACGGGAAGGATACGCGGTCGGTGCGCGCGATCCGTATGACAACCGTCCGTTGATTCTGGAATTGCTTGCGCTGCGCACGGAAAAGGCGAAATTGTTGGGTTTTGAGGATTACGCGGCGTTCGTATTGCAAACCCGCATGGCGAGCGATACGGGAAAAGTGCACGGGATGATCGCGCAGTTGGAAGGTCCGTATCGCAAGAAAGCAGTGAAAGACATTGAGGCGCTCAAGGTGCATGCCGGACGGACCGATCTGCAACTGTGGGATGTCTCGTTTGAATCCCGAAAATTGATGAAGGAGCTCTACAACATTGAAGATGCGGTGCTGCAGGAATATTTCGAGTTCGAGGCGGTGTTGCGCGGACTCTTCTCGTTGGCGAGCACGCTCTTCGGTTTGGAAATGCGGCCGATGCAGATCGAGACGTACGATCTGAGCGTTCGCTGTTACGAGGTGTATCGCCAGGGGAAGCATATCGGGTATTTCATGCTTGATCTGTTTGCGCGCCCGACCAAGCGCGCGGGCGCCTGGTGCAACTATCTTCGGCCCGCCCGAACGCCGCCCGATGGCGCACGTGTATTGCCGATCATCACGAACGTCGGGAATTTTGCGAAGGGGACGTCCGGCCATCCCACCCTGCTCTCGCACTACGATGTCACGACGCTTTTCCATGAATTCGGCCATGCGTTGCATCAGCTCTTAAGCGAGCATCAGTACCCGAATCTTGAGAGTTTTGCGGCCGAATTGGACTTCATCGAGCTGCCGTCTCAGCTCCTGGAAAACTGGTGCTGGCAGAAAGAAGGGCTTTCGCTCTTTGCGAAGCACGTGAAGACCGGCGAGTCATTCCCCGATGAGATGATCGAAGCGCTCAAGCGCCGCCGCACGTTCATGACCGGCTTTGAAGCCTCGCAGCAATTGGAATATGCGATACTCGATCTGGAATTGCATACGCTCAAAAAACCGCTCGCTTCCCCGGAAGAATTGGATGCATTCTGCCTTGCGCACGAGCGTCACTGGAATGTCCTGCCCGTGCCGGATTGGTACCGCATGCATGCCGCCTTCACGCATATTTTCAGCGGGAGCTATGACGTGGGGTATTACAGCTATCTCTGGTCTGAAATGCTGGAGGCCGATGCGTTCGGATTCTTTGAAGAGCAGGGGATTGTGAATCCTGATGCCGGAGAGCGGTACAGGGCCGAAATTCTTGCTCAAGGCGCGATGAAACCCGGTCAAGAATTGTATCGTGCCTTCCGTGGGCGTGATGCGGATTCTGCGGCCTTGCTTAGGAAAAAAGGGGTGCAATAAATCGGCGCAGAATTGCAAAATTTTGCGGCATTAGGTGGGGCAATTTGCCGTCTAGACCCTTGCTAAATTCAGCAAAAAGAGTATAATATTTCGGTCACAATTTCATACACACATACCCCCATAATCATGAAGAGAAGTGAGCAAAGCGATCTCCTGGCACAGACGGTGAATGTAGTATTCGGCGAGGCATACCTTGCGCTATTGGAAGCGGACAAGGTGTCGCTCAGCGATGAATTACAGCAGGAACTGCGGGAAAAAGTGGTGCCGGAGGTATGGGCATTGCTCCGTGCAGAGCAGGAGGGTGGCGATCAAGGTTCCTCCGGCGGTTCGGTGACGAAAGGAATGAGGAAAAAGGCGGAAATGGAGGTGAATAAGCGTTTGAATGAGCTGCTGCAGGATCAGGAGCAGCCGTCCGGCATGCCGCTGCATCTTGCCGTCTTTCCGATTTCAGCCATGGAACGGGCCTAATGGGATACTAAAAGGAATTGCATCGAGAAGGGGTTTTACGTATAGTCTGCCCACAGTAAAGGTGGCATCCGGTCACCCTCTTTTTTCATCCAACCCCTTTTCCACGCTCCGTATGGATCTCAAGCATGTACGTAATATCGGTATTATCGCCCACATCGACGCCGGTAAAACCACGACGTCCGAGCGTATTTTGTTCTATACAGGCCGCAGCTACAAAATCGGCGAAGTGCACGAAGGTGAGGCAACCATGGACTGGATGGAACAGGAGCGTGAGCGCGGCATCACGATCACGGCCGCCGCGACGCAGTGTCACTGGAAAGGCACGGTGCCTGGCGAAGGTCCGGAGCCGGTCGACATGGTCATCAACTTGATCGACACCCCGGGTCACGTCGACTTTACGGCTGAAGTGGAACGTTCGCTGCGCGTGCTCGACGGAGGCGTGGTGGTCTTCGACGGAAGCCAAGGTGTGGAACCGCAGTCCGAGACGGTGTGGCGCCAGGCTGATAAGTACGGTGTGCCGCGTCTTGCGTTCATCAACAAAATGGATAAGACAGGCGGAGATTTCTATATGTCCCTTGCCTCGATTCATGATCGCCTGAGCAAAGATGCCGTTGCGATACAATTGCCAATCGGTCAGGAAAATGAATTTTGCGGCATCGTTGATCTCGTGCAGAAGAAGGCATTTAAGTTCGAAGGTGCGCACGGCGAAACGATCACGGAGATCCCATTGCCCGAAGAGATGAAAGAGCCGGTGCTGGAATATCGCGCGGTGCTCATGGAAAAGGTGGCAGAAGCGAACGACGATCTCATCGATTATTATCTCGAGAACGGTGCGCTGACGGATGAGCAGCTGTTGATGGGACTCCGCAAGGCAACGGTGGTTGGGAAGTTGTTCCCGGTCCTCTGCGGATCGAGCTTGAAGAACATGGGTGTCCAGCTCGTGCTCAATGCGGTTGTGGCATACTTGCCTTCTCCTCCCGATATCATCTCCGTCAAAGGAACCGAGCCGACGACGGGCGAGCCAGTGGTCCGCAAATTGACGAACGATGAACCGCTTTCTGCTCTCGCGTTCAAAATCGCGACGGATCCATTCGTAGGACGCCTCGTCTTCGTCCGTGTGTACTCCGGCGTGCTCAAGAGCGGAACGGCCGTCTATAACCCCCGCACCAACAGCAAGGAGCGCATCGGACGTCTTGTGCGCCTGCATGCGAACTCCCGCCAGGAAATTCAGGAGATCGAAGCCGGAGACATCGGTGCCGTGATCGGGCTTAAGGATATCCGCACGGGTGATACGTTGTGTGATGAAGCAAAGCCCATCCAGCTCGAATCGATCAGCTTCGCAGAGCCGGTGATCAGTCAGGCGATCGAACCCAAGACGAAGGCCGACCAGGAAAAAATGGGTATGGCGCTTTCGAAGCTTGCAGAAGAAGATCCGACACTCCGCGTGCGCACTGATGACGAAACGAACCAGACGATCATCGCGGGAATGGGAGAGCTCCACCTCGATATTATCGTCGATCGTATGCGCCGCGAATTCAAAGTGGAGGCGAACGTCGGTAAGCCGCAAGTTGCGTATCGCGAAACGATCACGAAGGAAGTGGATGGTGAGCACAAGTACATCAAGCAGTCCGGCGGTCGCGGACAGTACGGACACGTGGTCTTTAAATTGTTCCCGCAGGAACCGGGTAAGGGCTATGAATTCGAGAACTCCGTCGTCGGTGGTCGCATCCCGCGTGAGTTCATCGCGCCGTGCGATAAGGGCTTCCAGGAAGGTATGTCTCGCGGCATCCTCGCCGGGTATCCGGTGGTGGATGTGAAAGTCGAACTGCTCGACGGTTCGTACCACGATGTGGACTCGTCTGAAATGGCCTTTAAATTTGCTGCTTCGATCGGATTCCAGGAAGCCGCGAAGAAGGCGGATCCGGTGATCCTCGAGCCGATCATGAAGGTGGAGGTGACCTGTCCCGAAAGTTACCTTGGTGACGTGATGGGTGACATCAGTTCCCGCCGCGGCGTGATCGAAGGACAATTCGACCGAGGTACGGCAAAGATCATCACGGCGAAAGTGCCGCTCTCGCAGATGTTCGGGTACGCCACGGAACTCCGCTCCATGACCCAGGGTCGTGCGAGCTACGCGATGGAACCAAGCCACTACTTCAGAGTGCCGAAGAACGTCGCGGACGAAATCGCCGCCGCAAGAGCTGGTGTGACGACCGTGTCGCGCTCGAACGGGTAATTCTTCTCACAGAGATTTTCAAGAAACCGTCCGCAAGGGCGGTTTTTTTTGTTGCCTAACTTCTTGCTTCCCTTAACCCCCTATCCCCAACCCCTTTCCCCCCACCCTTCGGCTTGCTCAGGGCAGGCGGGGAGAAAGGGGCTTTGTCGCATACCGTGCGAGAAAATGCTCGTCCCCTCTCCCGTGGGAGAGGGGCAGGGGTGAGGGTGGAGAAGCGAATACTTGTGAAGCGCAAAAAATTGGTAGCCTTCAATTATCCTTCGGTAAAAGGAGCCCCTCAGTAATTACGGCTGAGAATTGCTCCTCAGCGCGCTTCGCATGGGCCCATGCGCAGGGGCGCTTTTGCCGTCATCCCCCAAACACCTGCCCCAATATTCCTCCTCCTTGGCTCTTATCGGCGCGGGGCAGGAACGGATTCAGGGATTCCGCGAATGTCCGCAGATTGCGGGTTTGCAGATAGATGCTGCCCGGTCCCTTAAAGACGTAGACGAATCCTTCACCCGTGGTGACGGCTGAAAGGAATCCCGTACCTGCTTGTTGAATTTCGTATTGGATCGAAGAGGGGAATGCGACGATGTGTCCGTTATCGACGATGAACTCTTCACCGCTCGTCAGTTTCTTTTCCAGAATGCCCCCGAAGCTGGAGACGAAAACCGTGCCTTTGCCGCTGGTTTTGATCATGAACAACCCCTCTCCCCCTAAAAATCCCTTCCAGCCGGTAAATTTGGAATCCGTCACAATGCCGTCCGTCGAGGCGAGGAAGGATCCGCCTTGTACCATATACTCTTCGCCGTTGAGTTCGAGCATCTCGATGTCGCCCGTCGCGCGCGGCGCGAGATAGACTTCGCTGTCGTTTTTCGAGGCGGTGATCGTCGTGACGAAGAAGCTCTCATTCGTGAGGATTGTTCGCTTCAGGGCGCCGAAAATGCCGCCCTTCATCGTGCCTTCGATGGAAGCGGTCGCATCCATCGCAAGCATTGCACCGGTTTCCGCATGGATCGTATCGCCCTTGTTAAGAACACAGCGCAGCGCCGAATAGGAAGGGCGCATCAGGATTTCATGTTTCATACAACAAAGAGGAAAGTGTGTGCGGCAGTGTATCGCGTTTTAAAAAGGCCTGCCATGTGCTGCCTCCAACTTTGTGTACATTTGCCATTTTCGTACTGCGAAGCATGCATCTTGTAAGAGCATGGACACTCCGTCGTCATAGAGCATAAAGCCTGCTTGGAACCGAGCATTCTCCCTTCCCCAAGGCTAACGCTTCTAGTACACTTCGCTACTTTCTATGCATTCGTCCATTCCTCGCATCATCGCTACCCTGCTCATGGGTGCCATGCCGCTGACGGCTGCGGCGCAGACCATTACTATTTTGCAGGATAGTCCGCACATCACGCAGTCGGTGCAAGAAGCACTGAATGCCACTTCTCAGAATGATTTGGATATTGTGCAGCAAGCGGGAAACAATGCGCAGCAAGCAGCGGGCATGACAGGAGTTGCGAGCACGATCGTGAACACGGTGCAGAACTTTGCACCGACCATCACGGTAACCAGTGAGCAGACATGTCCGACCGGAAGTGGTACGCAGCTCTGTATCGAAGATGCGTCACCTGTCATTCATATCACGGCGACGCAGGACATTGATGCCTTGTCGGAGAATGTCTTGAATATTGTGCAGCAGGCCGGTGAAGAGAGTGCGCAGAAAGCGAGCATGAGCGGAGCCGCGCTCACGGAGGTTGCCGCCGCCCAGACCGTGACGCCGCAGACGGTCGTTTCAATTTTTCAGGATTGCACCATCGAACACGGAGTCTGCGTGCAGCGCGCATTGCCGGAAGTCCTCACGCTTGCGCAGCAAATGATTACGGCGACGGCATTGAATCAGCTTTCTATCGACCAGGAGGCCGGATCCGGTTCGGCGCAGGAGGCGGCTGTCGAAGCTGCGGCACAGGTCGGCGTCTCAGCGCAACAATTCGTGAATCCGCAGAGCTTTTTGTTTCTCTCGCAGCTCTGCACGGTGAATACGGGTATGTGCATTCAGAAAGCGCTGCCGCTAATTCAAACCGTGGTGGAGCAAGTGGTCGAAGCGCAAACCGGCAATACGATCGCACTCTCGCAGAGCGGGGGATTGCTGCAAGATGCTGCGGCCGATGCCACCGGCCAAACGGTGGGAGCGCTGACGCAAAACGTGCTCACGGAAAATGCCATCACCGTGTTGCAGGAATGCAACGTGGCACAGGGTCTCTGCGTCAGTGTGGATGCCAATGGCACGCCGACCTTCGTATTCTCTGACGGCGACACAACGACCACGGGTGTGTTCGCCGGGCAGTTTGATGATTCTCCGCTGGACACGGATTATTCCCGCCAGAGCGTGGCGCAAGTTGCGGGCGGTATTTGCGGAGAAAATGCGTCGTGCTCTATGCTGTCGGATCTTCTCTTTTGGCTCTTCGGGCCCGAGCCGCAACCAGTGGTCGTGCGTCAGGAGGAAGGAAGTCAGCAGTCCGATGAAGATGCGGCACATCGCGGACATCGTACGAACGTCTTGGCGGCTTCGGCTGAATTCTTAGCGGCACATTTGGGGATAACGACCGACATGCCCGCACCTGCCTTCGGGGGAAGTGAAGAAGCCATGTCTTTGAGCGAGCAGCACCATCAGCTTATCTGCTCGATGCGCAAAGCGATTCCGGTCGGCAGCGATCCCGAAGTGTGGCAGTGGACGGCGGAGCGTATCGCTTCTCTCACAGGGATGAGTTCCCACAGTGTCTCAGCATACTTGCAGGATGAAGGATACTGCGGCGAGGCGGTTGCCGCTGTTGATGCACGAGTAACCCGGTTGGCCGGCCTCACCTTCTTCATGGTCGATGAATTCGGGATTCCAGTCTCGCATAACCCAACTTGGAACAAATGTATTCGTGGCGAGAGCGTCACGCTCGCTGGAGTACGTGCGCATGGTTCTTGCGCAAGTTTCCACACGCAGGACAGTTGGATGCATCCCGATTTACAGATGTATTTCACCTGGAATCGCCATACCGGTGTGCTGGAGCTTCCGGAGGGATATGTCAAAGCGGTGACGGGTTCTTGAGGGCGTAGCCATCGCCTTCTTTGCGCCATAAACCCCCCGCTCCCGTGCGTTCCTCCATCCAATTGCGCATCTCCCGTTTGCCAATCTTAAAAATTTGCGCGAGTTCCTCCATTGTTTTCGGACCACTCTGCAGAAGAATCACCACGCGGTCTGTCCGACTCGGTCGTTTCGTGCGTGTTTCCTGATGCTCCTCGAAAGGATGGTTGTTTGGTTGTTGTACGTGTGAGCGCAGCGCAGCAATGAGCCCTTGAAGAGAGACAATGCGTTGCAGCATGTGCTCCAATTCTTGCTCTTTCCGTTGTAAATACTCACTATCGGTGATGGGGGAGCCACTGTGTTCCATCAGTGGTTGCAAAGTAAACGCGCATTGACATTATCGTGCAACAAAATTCGGTGGAAATTCGGCCGAAAACACAGAGCATTCGCCGAAGTTGCAAATGTTGTATGATCGTTTACAATCATGCACTTCCTTTCTTGTATGCTTCGTATCCGTCTTTTGGTGTTTATCACGGCGCTCCTGTTCCCATTTTCTGCGGGAATGGCGGCGGCTCCGTTTCTCTTGAAGGATCATCCATTGCATAGTATGGATGCATTGATTATCTCCACGATGGGATACGGAAACGCGTCGGTGGCATACACTGCCGAGCTCGCATCGATCACGCTGCAACAAAGAAGCCAGCGTGTTTCCTACTTGCGACTTGGTTGCGAACCGTTTTCAGTTCTCAGAGACGGCGTATTGATTGATGAGGGGTACAATTGTCGATCGTTCTTTTGTGCTGGCTACAAAACCGGCACGAAGATGTGCCGTACGGCCGATGATAAATTCTATGGCGGAATCGTGGAGATTAATCGACGCACCAGTGCACCCCCCGAAGAGGATGTGGAAAAAGCATTCACTTCCTTCGGCGAGGCAGACCGTACAATGGTCATGAATGTACGCATCAAAGAACTCGCGGCACTCGGTTGCAGTCCGTTCTACGTATTCAGCTGGGGAGTGGCGGTAGGGGAGGGGTATCATTGTGAGGAAATCGGGCGCTATCCGTATTTTTCCGCCAAAAATCGTTGTGTTCAAGACTGGCGTTCAGGGGGGGATTTTGTTTGCGAAACGCCGCTTTCTCAAGAGCAATTAAAAGAACGTGGACAGATTATTCGGCGTTTCGGATCGTCGTCTTTTACCTCAAGCTCGGCGGCATCCTCGGCAGGTGCGACCGGTTCGGGTAGCAGTGCCTCTGCCAGTTCTGTTTCCTCAATAATTGGATTCAGTGATGTTGTGAGCGGGCGTTACGGCTATACCGCAATCATGTCATTGGCTCAGGAGGGCGTGATTCGCGGCTATCTTGACGGAACCTTCCGGCCTGAACAAAAGATCAATCGTGCAGAATTTCTTAAATTACTCATGAGCGGACTGTTTCCGGAGTCGGTGACCGATGAAAAAAATTGTTTCCCGGATGTTGCGAATCAATGGTATGCGCGCTATGTGTGCAGTGCCAAGCGTTTGGGCTGGGTCAGCGGCTATGAGGACGGCACGTTCCGTGCGTCGCAGGGTATTCGCAAGGCCGAAGGTCTGAAAATCGTGATGGCTTCATTGGGCGTTCCGCTAGATTCTACGTTGCAGACGCTGCCGATCGGAGTTGCATCCGGTGCGTGGTACACCCCGTCTGTCCGTAAGGCAGTGGAGCTGCGCATTTTGCTCGAGCCGAGTTTTGATCCGAGTGGATGGGCAACCCGCGCCGACGCCGCCGTGTGGATGTACCGAAGTAAAAAAGTTGAGCCGAAGTAGTGTGGACACATGCCTGCTAGGTGATAGCATGTGCCTCCCCTATGCACCTTCACTCGGATGATTCGGCCGTGTCGGAAGCATTCTCCCGAATGTACCAACGCCAGGCGCGTACATTGTATAAATATTGCTTGCACCAAACGAAGTCGAAGGAAGCCGCTGAAGATTTAGTGCAGGAAACGTTTCTGCGTGCGTGGCTCTATATGCTGAGTGGAAGAGTCATTGAAAGTGCAACGACATTTCTGCGACGCACAGCGGATCACTTGATGGTTGATGAGGTGCGCAAACTGAAAGGGCAAGTGGTACTGTCGCTTGATCATTTGCAGGAAAACGGTGTCGATCCTTCTTACGATGAGCAAGAGAGGCTGCAAAATGCACTGGAGATTCATGCCATCATGGATACATTGCGAAAGAAAGAGCGAAAGTTGCTTGCGATGCGCTATATTGAAGGGTTGCCCCCGTCTGATATTGCGAGTCGGACGGGACTTTCGGCGAATACCGTTGCCGCAAGACTCTCTCGGCTTCTGAAGCGCCTTACAACTCGGAAGCAACAGGAGCGAATTTCGGCGAATCGATAGCCAAGTCGTCCCGATGCGGCCGAAAAAATTTTGCGAATTGTATAATCCTGATATCACTTTTTGTTCAACATGTAACAGAGTGTTTTTCTCATGATACGGCTGAGGAAATCGCGATGTTTTATTTTTCAATATGTCATCAGAATGCAGAAGTGAATTCCGAACAAGTCACGCTTCCGGTCAAGCAAGCGTCTATGTTGATGTTTTACTCTCTTCCCCAACACCCCCCACTATTGGTCTGTGCTTTTTTCTTCTCTCGTAGTCTGTCATGCACTCGTTTTTTGTATTATATTTTTACCCCCAAGTATACATGCGAACGCACAGTTCACGGAAGCGCTCCGTTGCAACGGGCGCAGTGCTCGCCATGGTTCTGACGCTGGTAATGCCCTCTCAGACGTGGGCCAATAACCAGTTTTCGAATTTTGCGAGCCTTGCGAATACGGTTGTCGGCGCTCTTTCGAACTCAAATTCCCTCACGAACACGAACGTGTTCCAGCTCAATGGAGGACCAGCCAACCAGGCTGCACTGTTTGGTGACGTCACGACGACGGCATCGAATGTCTCCGGTAACCTCGGTTCGAGCAATGTGGTCGGTGCGACCCAGACGGATATCGGTAGCGCAATGTCCAACCAGAACGCAGTCGGCGTAGTCGGCGCTTTGACGACGTTGGATTTGGCAGCCGGTGCCTTGTCGCAGAATGAGACCGATGTGGTCCAGATCGCCGGCGGTCCGGCAAATCAGGATGCAGTGGGTGCAGCTCTTATCGGCGCAGGCCTTGAGAGCGAGCTCAATCTGAACTCCTTGAACGACATCGATGTCGATCAGACCACGGACGCCGCTCAGGCGAACCAGAACGTCGGTGCCGCTTTCGGCGCAGTGACGGTCGGTGAAGCGAACATCGGCGTCGCCGCTCTCGGCGACACGACTGTCGTGCAGCTTGCCGACGGTCCCGCAAACCAGAACGCCGGAAACCTCTCCCTCATCGGATCGGTCTTCGATGGCGTTTTGAATGCATTCTCTCTCAATGATTTTGAAGCAGATCAGACCTGTGATGACACCTGCAACCAGGATGCTCTCGCAGGCGGACTCGCTGTTGGTTCGTCCACGCAGAACGTGACGAGCACGGCATTCGGTCCGAATGTTCTTGTTCAATCGAGCGATGATGGCCCCGCAAACCAGACGATGGGCAATCTCGAAGTGGTCACGTCCTTGATCGGTGCAGGACAGATCGCGGGTGGTGTCAACCTCGTTGACATCGACCAGGATAGCGACGGCACGAGCAACCAGGGTGCTGGCGTCGGCGTCGCCGCTGTCGGTGCAGGTGTGCAGAACCTTGTCGGCACGGCTGTGAGCACGAACGTGCTTGGTCAGTCCAACGATGACGGTTCCGCAAACCAGGATGTCGGAAACCTCAGCGTTGCCGCTGATGTGATTCTTGCAGGTCAGGCTGTTATCGCAGCAAACGACATTGCAGGAACGCAGATGAATGACAATGGCTCCGCAAACCAGGACTTCGGTGTCCTCGGTCTCGTGGGGGCCACGGGCCTCCAGACGGTTGTCGGGACGGCTGCCAGCACGAACGTTGTCGGTCAGGCAAATGACGACGGTGCTGCAAACCAGGATGTTGATAACGCAGGTATCGCTTCCGATCTTCTTCTCGTCGATCAGGATCTGACGGGCGTGAATGAAGTCGATAGCGTCCAGTCCAATGATGACGGCAATGCAAACCAGAACTTCGGCGCACTCGTTGCTGCTGAAACGGTTGGCGTGCAGGTTGTCACGGGACCGGCTGTGGTCACGAACGTCATCGGCCAGACGAATGATGACGGTTCCGCAAACCAGGACGTTGATAACGCTGGTCTTGCAAGCGACGTGATCGTCGCCGGCCAGTCCGCTCTCGCGGGCAATGATATCGTCAGCGTTCAGGCGAACGACGACGGTATGGCCAATCAGACCTCGGGTGTGCTCGCAGGTGCAGGTGCAGCGGGCACGCAGGTCGCTCTCGGAACGGTTGCTTCCACCAACGTCATCGGCCAGTCCAATGATGATGGTGCAGCAAACCAGGACGTGGATAACGCAGCAGTCGCTTCGGACACGATGCTCCTCGGTCAGGAAATCGGCGCCGGCAACACCTTCGTGGGTGCGCAGGTGAACGATGACGGTTCCGCAAACCAGGACATGGGTGCTGTCCTCGACGCTGACGCAGTCGGAACGCAGGTCGCTCTCGGCACGGCTGTTTCCACGAACGTCATCGGCCAGACGAACGATGACGGTTCCGCAAACCAGGATGTCGATAACGAGTCGCTCGCTCTCGATGTCATCACGGGTGCACAGTCCGTCGGTGCAACGAACGTTGCAGTCGGCGTGCAGGCAAACGATGACGGCATGACGAACCAGGACATCGACTTCGATTTGACCGGTGCTGCCGATGGTGAGCAGGTGCTCGTCGGTACGGCAGTCTCCACGAACGTGATCGGTCAGGACAACGATGACGGTTCTGCAAACCAGTCCGCTACGAACGATGATGCGGCTGCTGCAGTCGTGATCGGTGATCAGGATGTCACTTCGGGCAACCTCGCCCTAGCTGTTCAGGCTAACGACGATGATATGTCCAACCAGATGGCTGATCTGGCCCTCGACGCTGATAGCGACGGTTCCCAGACGATTGCTGCAACAGCATTCGGTCCGGTGATCATTGCTCAGTCCAACGATGACGGTTCCGCAAACCAGGATGCTGACAGCGCAAGCGATGCCTTGGCTGTTGCTGCTGGCGAGCAGGATGTCACGTCCGGCAACGTCGCCGTCGTGACGCAGGTCAATGACGATGACAATGCAAACCAGGCTGCTGTGCTCGACCTCGCTTCTGATAGCGATGCCGACCAGACGGTTGCCGGTGTTGCGATGAACGTCACGGGTATTTCCCAGGACAATGATGACGGTTCCGCAAACCAGGCCGGTACTTCCGACAGCACGGCTGCTGCACTCGTTGGTGCAGAGCAGAACGTGACGAGCGGAAACGCCGCTGTGGTGGTGCAGGACACGGACACCTTCGCAGGTGCTGGTTCCCAGTCTGTTGATCTTGGCGGTTCCGCCGATGCAGACGGTGCCCAGGAAGTCGCCGGTGTTGCTGTGAACGGCCAGGCCCTCACGCAGTCCAACGACGACGGTTCCGCAAACCAGGAAGGTGCTAACGACGCTGATGCCGTGACGGTTGCAGGCGCAACCCAGGATGTCAGCGCAGGAAACGCCTTCGATGTCGATCAGGATCTCGACCTCAACACGGGTGCTGGTGCACAGTCTGTTATCATCGACGCTACGGCTGATGCAGACGGTAACCAGGGTGTCGGCGCTGTCTCTGGCAACGGTCAGTCCATTGCTCAGGACAACGACGACGGTTCCGCTAACCAGGGCGCAGCAAACGATGCTGACGCTGCAACGGTTGCTGGTGCAGATCAGACGGTCGCCGCTCAGAACAACGTCGAAGTTGATCAGAGCCTTGACGCGACGAACGGTGCAGGTGCTCAGTTCCTCATGGTGACCCCGACGGCTTCGGCTACGGGCAACCAGGATCTTGACGCTGCAGCTGTGAACGGCCAGTCCATCGATCAGGCTAACGACGACGGTGCTGCAAACCAGGATGCTGAAAACAGCGCTGGCGCAGTGACGGTCGCTGATGCCGATCAGGATGTCTCCGCTATCAACAACATCCAGCTGACCCAGACTGCAAACGTGACGAACGGTGCAGTTGCTCAGGGTGGCATGGCTGCTCCGACGGCTTCGGCCACCGGCAACCAGGATGTGAATGCTGGCAGTGCAAATGCTCAGGAAATCGAACAGTCCAATGATGACGGCTCTGCAAACCAGGGCGCAGTGAACGATGCTGATGCAGCGACGGTTGTCGGTGCCGATCAGTCCGTTGCTGCTCAGAACGATCTGAGCGTCATGCAGGATTGTGATGTGAACTTCGGTGCGTGCGCACAGTGGTTCGAAGTTGCTCCGACGTCCACGGCTGATGGAAATCAGACGGTGAACGCTGGTTCTTCCAACGATCTTTCCACGACGCAGACGGCCGATGACGGCTCCGCAAACCAGGATGCCTCCAACTCCGGAGATGCAGCCACGGTTGCTGATGTCGATCAGGATGTAAGCAGCGGTACGAACACTGGCGTGGTGCAGACCTGCACAGTGTCCGGCGGTGCTTGCGCGCAGTACACGGGTGCAATGCCTACTTCCACGGCTACGGCTGATCAGGAAGTGAACGCAGTTTCCTCGAACGATTCTACGATCGATCAGGATGCTGACGGCAACGCAAACCAGGCTGCAAACAGCGCGACGAACGCTCTCACGGGTGTTTCCGCTGATCAGAACGTGAACAGCTTCACGAACACCAACATCATCCAGGCTGCTGGAAATGGTGGTAATCAGGCTGCTACAGCAAACGGCTCATCGAACACGAACTCGACGATGACGCTCAACGCTGGATCCACGAACAACACGACGATCACGCAGCAGTAATCAATCGTCGGATCGATCAATCATCGATACAGACAAAGGGGCCGCAAGGCCCCTTGTTTGT
>CAYUWH010000019.1:16821-24696 GCA_964448615.1 uncultured Candidatus Peribacteria bacterium | reverse complement strand
TGAACACAAACCCAGTTCAGGAATTTTGACTTTTTCTCTTCTTATAGGGAGAATGATCGTTTGCCCATGCCACTCCTCTTGATCACCGGCAATGTGGTTATCCTGCTGACGGAACTGTTGCTCTGGACACTCTTCAAACAGAAAACGGACGGACTTCTCCTTTTTAAATTCGAGGGAGGAAGCGTGCTCGGTCGTATGACGATGCAGCGTATTCGCTTGGCGATCCTTTTGCATACGGCAGTACTTCTTGCACTCTTCAACACTCTCTTCCTCTTTTTGTCTTGATGGATTCAGAACAACTGCAGGCCATCGAGTTTCAGGGAAAAGCCCCCGACGAGCAGTTGCAATTCGCCTTTCGTCAGCATGGCATCCGGTTTTTTCGCACGTGTACGCTCGTGACGCTCTGGATGTTGGTGGTACTGGTTGCAGGATATCAACTGCTGCAAATCACCGAGCCCGGAAGTTCGATGAGACTCTTGATTCTCACCATTCTGTTCACCCTGTTTTTTCTTTCACAATGTGAATTTCTCTCGAAGTTCTACCGGCATTTTCTCAATATCACGATCGTTACGGACAAACGCATCCATCGCATCAAAAAAACACTCCTGTCCCGGGATGACCATCAGAGCATGCGCGTACTGCTTATTCAGGATATTCAAAAATTCCAGCATGGTCCGCTCCAGAATCTTCTCGATTTTGGAAGCATTCTTCTCGATGCACAGAGCGCGAAACTGAAAATAAATTTTGTGCCGCATGTCCGCGCATGTCATCAGGCGATTATGCAATTGAGAGAACGCGAGCGCGCTGCGAGTGAGGCAAAAAATGCAAACGCAGAGCCAAATGGTAATGGAAACGGAAATTGACATTTTATGACGAAAGATTTACAGTAACCTAAGACATCAGACAATCTGATGAGCACATTCACAGCAAAGGAGGTTTTCGATGCAGCGATACAACAAGCCGGGCGGCGAGTGTCATTTCGGCATCCTGCTTACGGGGGCGAAGGGCATCCTGTTTCCTCAGTGCCGCTTCCCACGACTGGCGCACGCAGATCCCCTGCTCTACGTGCTCGTCTCGCAGCGAGACGACAATCGCCGCTTCAATCTGTTCGGAGGAGGCCGTGATTACGAGGATACGGACCACGGCCCGCGCGATCTGTCCGGAATCGCGACGCTGCAGCGCGAAGTGCTCGAGGAAGGCGGCCCTGATCTGCGGTATGCGATTGTCGGCCAGGTTGGAGATCCGCAGTACGTGGAACAGGAACAGAAGCATGACTACTGTTTCGGCCACCTGTTGCTCCACACCGGCGGCAACGTTCTTCCTATGACAAACGAAACCGTCGATCACGCGCGCCTCACGGCCGATCCGTTCCTCGCGGAAACAACGACCGTGAACGGCAAGATCCTCGGCGGCGTTCGCCACTACAGTTCCCTGCCCTACGTCCCCGGCAAAACGGAGGCGCTGGGACGGACTGAAAAGATGATCCAGCTCGGACTCTCGCTGTGCAGGATCCCTTATTTTCATGAGGACATTCCAGCCTGCTTCCGCGGATCGCTACCGCGAGCGCTGCACCCCCTGGATGAACTGATGCTGCTCCAACCGAGTGATCATATCCGCGTCTTCGCTCGCGAAGGCTGGCTGATCCAGCGAACGAGCCGATCGGTCACAGCATGGCATCTCATTGATCCGCAGCCGATCATCAACGCCCGCAAGCTGCCATAACCTCCTTTTCCGCCCTGAACCCGAGTCGTCCGCCGACGAGTGGTTCAGGGCTTTCTTGAATCGAAAATTTGACAAAAAAACTTTACGTGCTTAAATACTCGCAACATCAGACATCCTGATGCGACCTTTCACACAAGACAAGGAGTAATCCGTGACCAAAACACGTGGCGTTTTCGCGGTGATTTTCAACGCCGCCGATTGCACGAAGGTCCTGCTCTCGGAGCGGGCCGACGATAAAGGCTGGTGCCTGATCGGAGGCGGCCAGGAGCCGGGCGAGAGCGACGAGCAGACGCTCATCCGGGAAGCCCGGGAGGAGGCGGGAATCGAGATCCTCGTCCTCTATCGGCTCGGCCAGGAACTGGTGTTCAAGGACGACACGGCCCTCTGCTACATCTGCGAGATCGTGGGCGGCCTCCCCACCCCAACAGCGGAAGCGCGCCAACACCGTTTCTGCACGATGCAGGAAGTGCGGCAAAAATTCTTCCAGGTGCCGTACAAGGTCTTCGAGGACGGCATCGGCATGACCGCGGGCTATGACAAGATCGCCCTCGAACTCGTCGGGCCGAAGGACAAGCTCGGCCGCACCGGCCGCATGGTCTGGGATGCGTTCAGTATCCAGCAAGAGCCCGTGGAAGTCGCGCAGAGTGACAAGACGCCGTTCGTCGGAGTGACCGACGGCATTGAAGTCTCGGCATGCGGCACACGCCTCGTTCAGCGCGAAGCGCACATGTGCAAGACCTGGCTCCGCCTCGACCCGTACGCCCCTGCCGGGTTCATGCTCCCGGCCCAGTAACAACAACGGAAGGTCCCCCCCCCCGCAACTCAACAGAGTGTGCGGGGTTTTCTTAAACATTGATTATTCGGTATTTTCTGGTATTTTGGAAAAACTGCCTCTGCAGTACAACACTCGTTCCCTCACACCAAGGAGAACCTATGCCAGATTCCCCTGGCTCTCTTCGCGATCGTTTGCGCGTATCGGCAAACTCCGATGCGTACAGCGCGGCGCTCGATGCGATGCCCGCTTCCCTTGTCGGGATGCAGGGCACCATCGGCGGCCTGTTCATCGCCCCCGTGAAATCGGCGGGCATGCTACAACTCAGACGGGCGCTTATCTCTCCCAAGGGGCTGCAAACGAAAGATGGCCAAATCACAGACCGCGGCGTGATGCTAGCGATTCGGAAACCGACGCCGACCTACGACTTCGTGCGACTGACACAGCGGGAGATCGGCTTTCTCGCACTTCTGCAGCCACGTTACTACAACGAGACTGTGCGTATCCTCTGCTACGAAGTGAGCGGCGAGAACGATTCCGCACGCCAGTTAGAGATTTCCTTCGCGACACTGCGATCAGTGAGCGGCGAGATCAGGCGCGTGAAGATGGGATCGGATGCGGAAGTGCTCAACGCAGTGCTGGCCGGACCAAAAGAGCGCATCACGCTCTGGTTCCGCGCGGCGCTCGAGCGCTTGCAAACGAAGATTCCCCCACAAGATATTTTCGTCCTGCGACGGCCCGAGGAATTTCAGCGAGAAGTACCTCTGGATCCGCGTCTGCCGGAAGCCGCACAGACCCTCTTCAGCGACGGCGACCAGATCCATGTGACCTCCGCCTCGACCGTGGAGTGGATGAATGCCGGTATCCAACAGGAAAACGGCGCAACCTCTCGCATCATTGAAGAGGGAACCTTCCGCGGAAATCTCAGACTGCTCGGATTACCACCGTGCGCCGAAGATCTGATCAGCAGCATCGAGATCTCCGATGGCCGGCGCAAACTCCCACTCCTCCTCACGCGTTACTGTCCGCGGTGCGACACGATCCGGACAGACCAAACGACCGGTGAGAAGCCGGACACCCAGCCACTCAAGTGGCTGAGCCGCAACCGGCCGCATCGCGAGGATCTGCCGAACAAGGCGACGTTCGGGGTCTATGGGATCTTCCCAAAGGAGACGTGGTACCACTGTATCGCCGAAGGCATGACGTTCACCATCACGAGTGAGCGCGACTAACAACACGCCGCCGTAACGGACACCATCCGTTGCGGCATTTTTTATTGTAAGGATTCGCTACTCTCTTTGTATCCCTCCGCTTGCATGCGGAACAATCTCGCATAGTCACCGTCGTTCTTCATCAAGTCATCATGCGATCCGAGTTCCGTGATCGTGCCGCCGCTGATCACGCAAATGCGATCGGCATTGCGCAGCGTGGAGAAGCGATGCGAGATGAGGAGCACTGTTTTGTCGCGGCTGGATGCTTCCAACTGATCGAACATCTTGCGTTCGGCTTCGGCATCGATGGAGGCGGTGGGCTCATCGAGGATCATGAGTTTTGGCTCGCGATAGAACACACGTGCGAGCGAAATTTTTTGCAATTGTCCTTTGGAAAGTTCTTCACCTTCGAAGTCGCGTCCGATCATTTGCTCATACCCTTTCTCCCACGTTTCGATAAATTCATGCGCACCTGCCTGCTTCGCCGCATGCTCCGCAGAAGTCTGACTCGGCTCAACATCGGACACTCTGCCCATGCCGATCACTTCTTTTGCGCTCATTTTGAAGTGCGCGTAATCCTGGAACAACACGGCGATCATGTGCCACCACTGCTCGAGATCCACTTCCTTGAGGTCGATGCCATTAATGAGAATACGACCTTCGGTCGGGTCATACATGCGGCATAACAATTTTACGAGCGTGGTCTTGCCGGCACCGTTGATGCCGACAAGTCCAAGACGTTCATTCGGCTCGATGCGCAGAGAAATATCATGAAGCACGGGCTCAACCGCACCGGGATAGGAGAAACTCACGTTCTGGAATTCAATGAGAGGAGACTTGGACGTATCAAGGGATTGCGGGTGCGCGATGCGCGGCAGGCGCGGCCCGACATCCAAGACAGCGAAGCCGTTCGTGACAAACAACGAATCGCGATACTGCGCACTGAGATTCAAGAGAAAGCCGCTGCAGGCATTGCGAAAATCGCGGATGGCATACAGCAAAAATGCCATGGTACCGACGAGGATTTGCCCGGCGATCGCACTGCGTACGATGAGCAACGTGGCGATGCCCACTCCCAATGCAGCGGCCGTCACTGCAGCGATTTGCCAGACCAGCTTGCGCTTCTCGAGCACCGCCTGCTCGCCCAAAAATTTCACCGTCAGCGCATGCATGCGATCGAGCAGTAAACCCGCGCTCTGAAAGAGACGGATTTCAAGTAAATCGGAAATTCTTCCGAAATAACTTTTATAGTTTTGGTACCGCCTGCGATCCGTCACCGCCGCATCGTAAATTCCCCAGAAGCCGTGCCCGTAGCGCATCTCGACGATGAACGCGGGGATGGACGAGAGCAACACGAGCACCAGCATCCGCCAGTCGTGCCAGGCGAGAATGGAGGCCGCAACCGCGACGCCGACGATATTCTGAATATTCTGATACTGCGCTTCGGTCAGACGAATCAGCGGATAGATCCACTGATCTTCGAATTTGTGGAGGAGGTTCAAAAACTGCGGATCTTCATACGCAGCCAAATCGATCTCGGCCTTCTTGCGATGAAACAGCGTTTCGTAATCCGTCTGCATGGAGAGCCAGTAGCGCTTGTCGCAAAATCCTTTGAAGGCGTAGATGAATTCGGGGAGGAACGATCCCGCGAGCGTCAGCACGATCGCACCGACGATCTTGAAAGTATCCGCCCGCATGACCGGATCGGTCACCACATTGAGCAACAAGGCGAGCGATCCCGACTGCACGAATGGCAACAGGGAAATCAGCAATGAGAGACCCACGAGACGCACGACGTGCCTCCGGCGCTCACGCCAGTCGTTTACGAGAAGCCGCCGAATATTACGACCCATTTGCCGGAGATCGTCTGTCTTGAGGAACGCCATGTTCGGTGCAGTATAGCGTGTTGATTAATTATTATAAAGACATTATTTTGAGATTTTGTAAAATAGCTTTATGAATACAAAATTTGTTCATAAAACCAACATCCCATCCCCAAACGAGAACAGGCGAAATTCCTTCTCGATTGCCTGACGGTACGTTTCCATGATGAACTCATGACCACCGAACGCACAGACCAACATGAGCAAGCTCGATTTAGGAACATGGAAATTCGTGAGGAGGCCAGAGGCCATCTTGAATGTATACCCTTCGCGGATGAAGAGAGTCGTATCACCTGCGGACTTGATGCAGCGACCATCCGCATCGAACGCAGATTCGAGTGTGCGCAACGCCGTCGTGCCGACGGGGATGATGGGACGACCGGATTGTTTCGCCGTTTCTAAGAATGAAACAGTTGCAGGATCAATCATATATTCTTCGCGATGCAACTCTCCCCTGCTCCACTGCTCAGAGGTGAGCGGACTGAACGTGCCGAGGTGCACGTGCAACGTCACGCGTGCGAGGGTGATGCCCGATACTTCGAGTGCAGCGAGAAGTTCCGGCGTGAAGTGGAGCGATGCAGTGGGTGCCGCGATCGACCCGCTGTTGCGCGCAAAGACCGATTGATACCGCTCCTTGAGTTCCGCTTCTGTCAGCGGCGATTGATCGATGTACGGCGGCAACGGCATCGCGCCGTGTTGCTCGAAGAGACTCTGCAATTCACGGAGAGGAAACGATGGGCGCAGCAACACTTCTTTTTCGTCGCGCCCTTCCACGGTAAAAGTTTTGCCGTCCGTCAGTGTCAGGATCTCACCGGAACGGAATGCTCCTTTTCCGAGCATGCGCACCACTCTCGTTGCATCGGTCCCGACCCAGAGCATGCCGGCACGCGTTCCGTCCTGTTTCGTCAGAAATAATCGCGCGGGAATCACTTTGGTTTCATTAAGGACGAGCACGGCATTCTTCGGGAGATAGCTTCCAATCTCGCGCATGTGCGTCCACTCTCGTGTTGCAGTCGCACGGTTCAACACCACCAATCTCGCACTATCGCGCGGAGAGGCGGGCGCCTGCGCAATCAACCCTTGGGGGAAGGCATAGTCAAAACGGCGGAGGATGGCGTTTAAGTCCTCGGACATGCCCGTATTGTACTGCAGAGTATTTTCTTGAGGAAATCATCGACGGCGCCCTTGCACGGAGTATAATTCCTGTGCTGATGGCATTCCGCCGTCGCCACGACGCTCCAAGCGTCCTCCGCACCCGCGGCCGGCGGTTTTTCGGTGTTTCCGGAAACCACCCCTCCGGGCGCTTTGTCGTGTCTTTTTTTCTTATTCCCCCTCTTTTCCATGCTTGATCGCATGACACCAGCACATCGGCAGCCCGTATCGGCAGTCACCGGGGATTCGCAGACGGAACACGAGATTCCGTCACATCTCACCGTGGAAATGCGCGAGCGCATCGCAGGATGGACGACGCACATCGAAAAGTCGGTGGAACTGGTGATCTCGTCAGACGGATTTCCCGTGATCAGACGAGTGTTCACACGCGTCTGGCTTGCGCGAAACTACGTTGCCGACGCGCTCGAAAAAGAGCATGCGGCCGCGACGCTTGGTTCGAACCAGACTGATGCATAAATAAATGTTCTGCATTGATGCACGTACGAGGGGAAGTTCGTTGCCGCTTCCCCTCTGCAAGACTTATCGCTTCGGGCGCTTCAGGTGCTTCTCTCCCCATGTCCCCATCGCTTCGATGATTGGCTGCAACGTCCGCCCGTAAGGCGTGAGACTGTATTCGACTTTCGGGGGAACCACGGGGAACACGGTGCGATGCACAATGCCGTCCGCTTCCAGTTCGCGCAGTTGTTGCGAGAGCATTTTCGGCGTGATGCCGCCGATCGAACGCTGTAGTGCGCTGTACCGATGCGTGCCATCGCGCAGATACCATAAAAGCGGGAGTTTCCATTTGCCGCCGATGACTTTGAGGGTCACGGTCACGGGACAATCGCCGTTACAATCTTTCATGGGAAAATGGGAAAGGAACTATATTTTAGATAGTTAAGAACAGTTCTGCAATCTCTGTTTCGAGAAAAGATTTTGTTTGACAAATACAATAAAAAGTGTATAAGATAAATAAGATCTTGTTCTTTCCCACAAAGCATGGAATCCCGACGTGGGCGCCTCTGAGAGCCGAGAAATCGACTTTGAGAGGCATCCACAACGAGAAGGGCCACTCCGGTACCACTCGTTTCTTCCTTGAAAGGAGGGTTGCCATGCTCGAGACCACGCTGATCGC
>CAYUWH010000019.1:8794-16721 GCA_964448615.1 uncultured Candidatus Peribacteria bacterium | reverse complement strand
GTTGCTTCCCTTTCTCTTATGAACACCATGCTTTTCGCCGCCTTCCCAGACCGTGACGACGCGCACCGCGCCGTTGAAGAATTAGCAAATCACGGCTTCAGCGCCGAGGAACTTTCCGTCATTACAAAACAAGCAGACATCGCGACGCCTCACACTACGACCGCAGGATCCACCACCTCAGGACTTGTTGGTGGCGCAACCACAGGCGGAATTGTCGGCGGCATCGCGGGCTTGCTGGCAGGAGCGGGCGTGTTCCCTGCACTGGCAGGACTTTTGATTGGAGGACCGATCGCAGCGGCACTGGGCCTCACCGGCATCGCAGCGGCCGCAGCTTCCGGCGCTCTGACGGGCGCTGCCGTCGGCGGATTTGTCGGAGCCCTCATGGGACTTGGCTTCTCGCGTTCCGAAGCGGAGTATTACGAAGAGACGGTGGAGCTTGGAGGATTGTTACTCGCCGTCTCGGTTGATGAAGTGAACATGGAAGAGGCGATGCACATTCTCAGTGCGAATCATGCGCAGCAAATCAAAGAACTGGGACTCGATTCCGTCTTCGCAAAACAGCGCGCCGCCGGACGCTTGGGCGCACGACACGAACGCGACATCGATCTTCTCGATGAAACAAGAGTGGATGAACGAGATCGGGCAGCCTCGCACCGAAAGCGCTAAAATGTTCTGAGCTCGTCAAATTGTTATGATATCCAACACGTATCACGCTGCGCGCACTCTTTCGTTACTTGTTCGGCTCTTAACCGCGTCAACGGTTTGAACACGTGAGACGTGACTTCATCAACTTGTTGACTACTCAGCAATGCTCTGGACTAATGAGGCACTGATTTCCTTTTCTCTCATGATTGAAACTCTCGCCCCCATCCGCAGCAAACATGAGCATAACACTGAGACCAAACGCTGTGTCCAAGTAAAGAAACGTACAATCCAACTGCGAGCACTCGTCCATCAGCAATGCGACGAATGTCTCAATGAGGCGGAATCCGATGTGTACTGCACCGATCAAAGCGATAACAGCGAGCGCCCCGCCTTCCGCATGTTGTGCATCTCCTGCCAAACGCAGGACAATATCCGGCGCATCTTCCAGATCCCGGATACTGCACGCCTGGAACTGATTGACATGGTAGGATAGAGGCATGCGCGCTTCCCACCTACGTTCCCTGTTTGCCCTGCTCGCGTTGGCGATACTCGTCTCGGCGGGCCTTCTCTTCATGCGCCCAGGCGCTCACACACGCGAACAAATGGAAAGCCGCTTGCTGGAACTGTTGGACGAACAAGTGTCGGTGCCGCTGACGAATACTGAAGTATCTCCAGTCGTCGATATTCAAACCGTGCTGGATGTGAACGGTGATTGGTATGTGCAGGTTAATACACCTGGCTTCAGGCTTGTGAACGAATCAAATGACGAAAAACTTACGAATGGGTACATCGTGCTCTATGTCGATGGTAAACGTCTTGGCGAACTTGAAATGCGTCAATATCGCCTTGGCAAACTTTCTGGGCGTCATGTGATCGCGGCCGTGCTGGTGAATCCCGAGCGTGAACTGTATCGCCATAAAGAAAAAACCGTCTCCAAAGTGATCGACGGCATCTTCAGCGACAAGAGTTTTACGCCCGTGACGCGCTAATCGTCTTCCTGCGCATCGCTGCAATGCAACGACGGATTTCCTGCAGCATTTTGCGATCCATCCGGTAATAGAAAAACGCCATCAACGGCAAGGTGAGCGCGAAGACGTTGTACCAAAAATGCAGAGGGATCAAATGCACACCGAATGTTGCATCCACAATACCGCGACAGGGATTGCATCCCTCTTCGATATGACGCGTCACGCGAATAATGTGCTCAACGGCGTGCCATCCTTGCGTGAGGATCGCGGCTGCAAAAAGTGAGATACCGAATGCATGGAGACGATGACCTGCCTGCCGCCAGTTCACCATGAACACGATGGCCGCGATGGTCATCATGAGGAAATAACCCGTATCGAAAATGAAGTGGTTCCACTCAAGATCAAGAAAAAACAACACCCCTTTCGAAGACGATGCCGTAAGCCCGAGATACCAATACTGAAAAATCTGCGCGATGTGCTCAAAGTGATGGACGATTTGATACAACAATCCGAGCAACATCACGAATGATGCGCCGAGGCTTACATGCTCCAGCAAATACGGCATTTTCTTGTCGCGTGCATCCGCTTTTGCGACCGTCCACAACACGAGTGACAGGGTCAGCAGACAATACAGAGACAAAAACAGGAAAAAGCGAAGATCCCCAAACAGGTACAAGGGAACACCGAGACCATCCGCAAATGCATACGACGGAAAAGCTAGTAAAGAGACGAAAGAGAGAAACGTCGCATAGTTGATTATAATAATATATTTATAATATTTGTCAATTAACGAGTTCGGCGAACCGTCTCTGTAACCTTTGAAGAAAAAGGGCAACGCACGAATAGTATTAGCTCATAAACCCTGTTTGTATTCTGCTGTGTATTCCCCCCTTTCCCTCCTCGTGAGGGAAAGGGGGGGCAGGGCGTATGGGTGCAGAACAACAAGACGATTGAATTGAGCCGGAATGCAAATAACAACTGTGTAACCATTATTCGGAAACAGCGTAGTATAGTGTGCGACGCAAGACGATCGTCACAGTCTTGTTCTTTCTTCTCCTCTTTCTGCCCATGGAGCTCCAACACGAGCAGACCCTCATTGCCGCCTGCCAAGCAGGACGCCTTGAGGAGTTCGACCCTCTCTATCGCGAATACGTGAAGCCGGTCTTCGCGTTCCTCTATCGACGTATCCTTGACCGCCAGACCGCGGAAGATCTCACGAGCGTCACATTCATGAAAGCGCTCGAAAAGATCAACAAGTACTCTCCCGCCAAAGGCAACTTCGGCGCCTGGCTCTTCACCATCGCACGCAACGCACTGACCGATCATTACCGCGCAATGCGCCCGCATGATGACATCGAGAGCGCGTGGGATCTGGCCTCGGAGGAAGATGTACCGCACGGCGTGAGCAATCGCCTGGAGTTCGCGAAGATTAAGGAGGCGATGCAGAAGATCGACGCCTCCAAGCGTGAGATCATCATGTTGCGCCTCTGGGAAGGACTGAGCTTCAAGGAGATCGGCCAGATCACCGGCAAGACCGAAAACAATTGCAAAGTCATTTTCTGCCGCACACTTGAGCAGCTACGCAAAGAATTGCCGCTCACCTCGCTCCTTCTGTTGATGTGTTTCCCCAACTCTCTATGAAACCTTCTATCCAATCGTTTCTCACGGAACTCTACGAAATCGATCCGTCGCTCCAACAACACGAGGGCGAGCTGGTCGAGCTGATCGAAGCGATGCTCAAGCACGATCCTGCGATCGATCCCGATGAACACTTTGTTCAGATGCTGCGCATGAAATTGCAAGAACGCGCAGCCGCTCTCTCTTCATCCGATTCATCTTTCTCTCTTTTTTCTTTCTTCACTATGCCTAAATTTTCTTACGGCATTGTCGGGGCTCTCCTCGGCATCCTCATCACCGGCCCCGTCGTGTACTCGCTCGTACGCACTCCATCTTCTTCGTCCTTCACGAGAACGGCGGATCAAAAATCTCTCTTTGCCTATCAAGTAAAACCCGTCGCCCCGAACGCATTCGGCGAGCTCTCCGCGCTCCAAGCCGGCGGCAGAACACAAAGCGGTGGCGGTGGTGGCGGAGTACCAATGAACGCAGGCGGCGACATGGCCATGCAAGCGCCGATGGCGGACGGACAGGAAGATGCTGCGGTCACCGCCCCCGCTCCCACCGACGCGGCGAAGATGATGATTGCCCCCAATCAGCCGTACATCCAATTTGATTACTCGTACACCGGCGGCGAGTTCACCCTGCCTACGGAAAATGTGTCCGTGCTTAAGCGCATCAAAGGAAACTTGAATCTTCCCGCGTTCGACGGCCTCAACAGCGCGGATCTCGGCATTCTTAATCTTTCTGCATTCCCGGGGCTGGCCATTGATTCCTTCACGGCCTATCAGCCCGTAAAGAATGGATACATGATTTCGATCAGCGCACGTGACGGCAGCCTGGGTATCAGCCAGAACTGGGAAATGTGGGACCATCCCGGCAATGAATGCCGCGACGAAGCCTGCTTCCAGCGCTATCGCTTGAAGATCACGGATGTCCCGGCGGATGATACCCTGATCAAGATTGCACAAGATTTCCTGCAATCGCACGGCATCAGCCTGGAACATACCGGCACGCCGTACGTGGATAACGGCTGGAAGATTTCCTACGACCAGATGCAGAATAAGAATGACTTCTACGTTCCGGATCAGATGAGCGTGATCTTCCCCTATCAAGTCGACGGCAAAGACGTGCATGAGCAGTACGGCGGCAAGAGCGGCGTGAGTGTCGGCATCGATATCCGCAGCAAGAAAGTTGCAGGCGTGTGGAATTTGTTCACGCAATCGTACGAGAGCTCGCAATACACGGCCGTGCAAGACAAGCAGGCGATCCTCGATTATCTCGCCAAGATGGAACAGACGCCGACGGCATGGCTGCCGCCAAACGCAAAGGTCGAGCATCATAAGGTGGAACTCGGCACGCCGACGGAAGGATTCGTACGAATGTACAAGTATGAAAACGCCACGGCTGACGAGCTGTTTGTTCCCGCTCTCGTCTTCCCCGTCACGAAAAAGCCCGAAGGGAAGAACGTGTACTTCATGCGTGACACCGTCGTGATTCCGCTCGCGAAAGATCTCTTCGATCAGCAGAACGGCAACGGCCCGTTCCCGGTCGATGGACCGATCCGGATCATGGAGAAGAGCGCACGGTAATCCAGCTGCAGCACAATACCAATGACCCCGCACCCCTTGCGTAGACGGTGCGGGGTTTTGTGAGTTCATGAATTTCTTTGCACCGGAGAGGGAGAGAGTGCTACGAATGGAAGCCATGCAGTTCACCACACTCCCCAACCACGAAGATCTTCTCACGGAACGCGTGAGCTCGCGCGAGGAAGAGTGTGCGTGCTTGGTGGATGAAGGAAAGGATGTTCAGCCATATTCTTTCTGGACTACTACCGAGCGGTATCTCCTCAAAAACCGCCTGCTCATGCTGCGAACGCTGGATGATCTCATCATCGCGGGGGTGCGCCACGATATGGCAACGTCGGCTCTTTCCCCCGCATTGATCCCGGCAATCCCTCTCACTGCGCAGCATTCGCTTCATCTGAAAACCGCACTCCATAATAATGCCTTGATCGACGGCATCACTGCCGATGAAACCTGCAACGTACAATTGCAAATGACGACCCGCACGCCACCCGAACATACGCGCGCATATTTACTGCTGGTCAATAAGAACATCGTTATCTCCCGCCTGTTTCAGGCGAATGCGATTCATCGCTTATTGCTACGCGGCATATCGTTGCGCGCGGAGGAATGGCAACCGATTGATCATCAAAAAAAGCCAACGGGCAGGCAGCAAGGGTGGATTTCGTGGGAACCTTCGGGAGCAGTGATCTTTGCCGGACACGAAGAGAGTGCACCAACAAGGGATGCCAAGCAGTGGCAACTGATCCAGCATCGGGCTCGTGCGCGGGAATAGAAACATTCTCTCGCATTTCTCGCATGTTGTTCATTCAACGATTTCGATGCTGCGAGCATCTGTATATTGCCCGTTTTTGGCTTCAATACGATGAGTTCCCCTTATCGGCCTCCACGCAAAGCGGAAGTCGGGCGCGCTGCCGGTTCCGACTTTTTTGCCATCCACAAACCAGTCGATCGTGGTAATTTCGTCACTCGCCTGCGCCTTGAAGATCACGAATTCATGTTCATCCGGAATGAGGATATCGAGCTTGAAGCTGTCGTTGGGTTGAGGCGACAGAATATGCACGAACGAAGGTAAGGCAGGTAAGGAATGTAAGGAAGGTATTGAAGATTTACTGCTTTCCTGACGTTCCTTACCTTCAATACCTTCCTTACCCGCACACAGTGGCGACTCCGCAGTCGGAACACTCGGCCATCCACTCTCTCGCGCCCATGTTTTCACTTCCGGTGGGAAGACCGCAAATACTTGGCGCTTGGTGAATTGAGGATCACACGTCGCAGAAGCAAGAAGTCCGTTGCGCGTATCAATTATCACAGCACGGAACAGATCGTCTTTTTCTTTTGGCTCCGTTCCTGCCACAAAGAATTCGAAAATCGATTGAGGGCAGTCGGGCGTCGGCAGCTTTCCAGACATCCGGCAAATTTGCTGACGGACAATCCCGGAAGGCTGTGCAAATGATGCAGGAGGATAGCGCTTCAGCGCTGTCACCATGACATCATGAAAGATCGGCCCCGCGCCTGTGACGCCGGACGTGCCGCGCATCGGCGAGTTGTCGGCGTTTCCCACCCATACGCCGACCACGACATCGGCAGAATACCCGATCGTCCAGTTATCGCGCGAGTTGCGGGTCGTGCCTGTTTTTGCGGCGACTGGGACGCCAAAACTCAGCGGACCATCCTCCCCAAATTCCGGGAGACGCGCCTGGTTGTCGCTGAGAATATCGGAAATCAACCAGGCAACTTTTGCATCGAGCACGCGCGTGCCCGCTTGCACCGGATCCGCCGCCATCATACGAGGAACAAGGGTGACTCCGCCTCTCGCGAACATGCCGTAAGCCGCAGTAAGGTCGAGCAGCGTCACTTCTGCATCTCCCAATGTCAGCGCAAGACCGTAGTGGTCGGGTGCCTGCGTGAATGTTCCGATACCCGCGCTCTTCAAAAAACTGAGCAATGCCGGCACGCCGACTTTCTCCGCCACTTTGACGGCGGCGATGTTATAGGAATTCGCCAGCGCCTCGCGGTACCGCACGAGTCCATGCTCCCCGTAATCGTAATTGCGCGGCGTATACGGATTCCCTTCTTCGGTGAAAAATTGCGTTTCCACATCGGCAATCGTCGTCGCGGCCGTTTCGCCCCGCATGAGAGCAAGCGCATAGGTGAACGGCTTGATGGTCGATCCCGGCTGGCGAGAGGAGAGAGCGACATTCACGGCGCCATCGTGCTCGGTATCAAAATAGTCGGCTGAGCCGACCATCGAGAGCACATCGCCGGTTTTCGCATCGAGCACCACCACCGCGGATGACGTGACGTTCTTGTCTTTCAATTCCTCGAGTTTCCGCCGCACGATCGCTTCAATGTCTGCTTGCAGATCCAAATCCAGCGTCGTGCGCAGATGGCCGGCCTGCTCGAAGGAAGCGGGGGAACGCTCCTGCACATGCATCACGAAATGCGGCGCACGAATGGCGATGCGATTCTTGGTCAGCGTGATCGGTTCTTGAAGAGCTTCATCGTACGCAATCTCCGGATGCACCTCGCGCATCGCATCAAGAACGCGTTTTTGCCGTTCTTTGGCGCGCTTCATGTTCACGAATGGATCCAAGCTGCTCGGCGATTGGAGAACGCCCGCAAGCATCGCGGATTCCGCGAGCGAGAGTTCCTGCGGCGATTTTCCGAAGTAGATCTTCGCGGCGGCGGCAATACCGTACGCCTGATGCCCGAAGTACGAGGTATTCAGGTACGATTCGAGAATTTCCTCTTTGCTCAGCGCTTGTTCGAGCTTCAGCGCGAGGAACGCTTCTTTGATTTTGTAGAGAAACGTGCGCCGCGTGGGGTGCAATCTGTTACGCACCGCCTGCTGCGTGAGCGTGCTGCCGCCGGAAATAATTTCTCCGCTCGTGATGTTCTGCCATGCCGCGCGCGTGATCGCTTTAAGACTGATTCCTCCGTGTGCGTAAAAATCCCGATCCTCGATCGCAATCACGGCTTGCACCAACGACGACGGCATCTGCGCCAGTGGAACGAATTTGAACGAGCCACTGTCTTGCCCGCGCACCTCATAGAGCAATTTCCCGTTGCGATCCTCAACATGAACGGAGGGCAAAGGATCGGGATGCACGA
>CAYUWH010000019.1:0-8694 GCA_964448615.1 uncultured Candidatus Peribacteria bacterium | reverse complement strand
ATCATTCCACAACCGTCATCCATCCCCCGTCGGTCTGGCCGAAGACCTCGGGGAAGTACATTTCGTATGCGCGGGCCGGGCGATGCAAGAACATACCCGGCGTCGTGGCGCGGACAATGGAGCGGTATTCATAGCTACCGGCGGGCAGTAAGTCGGCAAAGAGGAAGAGGCGATCATCGCGGTATTCCTTGTGCGAGAATCTCCAGTTGCCGTTGCGCCATGCTTCCCAACTCCACTGATCCGGACTGTCGCTCAAGCCGGAGAGCAGATTTTGCTGCGACGTTTCCAGATTCACATCGATCAATTCCATGCCCGCGGGGAGCGGCGCTTCCACTGCCACAAAGTTGCGGTCTTCCGGAACGGTGATCTTCACCGTCATCAGATAGTTCTCCCCGACTTTGGGTGTTTTCACGTCTTTCCCGGCAAGCGTCTTGAGCGTGCGTGAGATGGACATGCCCTCTTCGGCGGGCGGAATGGTATCGCCCGTGTAGAAGTACGACATTTGCAGATCGTAATAGAGCTTGCCCTGGCCGTTCTTGCCGATCTTCACTTCATTCTCCTTGCCGCGCAACAACTCATTGAGATGCATCTGCACCTCCTTGCGCATCAGCACATCCGCCTTGCCGACGGTCCAATCTAATTTCTTCTTACCACCCACTTCCACCGCCGCTGCATACGCGGCATCAAGCTCATCGGTGGACTGGATGTAATCCGCAAACGCGAGCAATACTTGCACGGTCGATTGCGTCGTATCCCAGTGTCCGTCTTTGCGTACCGAGAGAAGATGGCGTACCACGTTCGGGATCAACGGATTCTTGGGATCGGTGCGCAACATCGCCTGCAACACAATCGCCGTCGTACGCTGGTTGGTATTCATCACATAACCGTAGTAAGCATCTTCACGCTCTTCAAAATGCGTGCCGCGGCTATTCACCTTCGCACTGTTCTGCAATTCCTTCATGATCTCCGATGCTTTTTGCTTGGAACCCATATTGGAGAAGGCGAGTGCCAATTGCGCACGACCGAAGAGCGGGAGCTTCAAGCGTTGATCATAGAGGTTATTGAGCAGACTGATATCGCCCTTGCCGTATTCAGCAAGCACATAGAGCAAATACGCACGACTCGAAAGATCGAGCGGCTCGGAAAGATTCTGCACGCGCAACACATCTTGCAAGTACTGAGCCGTACGACCCATGACCGCATCATCCACGGACACATTCGCGCGCTTGGCAGTCACGAGCCCGTAGAGAACATATGCACTTAAGTACGGATAACTGCGATCGCTCTCTTGCCAATAACCGAATCCTCCATCGCTGCGCTGGAAGTTATAGAGTTTTTCCAAGCCAGTCGTCACTTTGGTATCGAGTGTTTTGCGATCGATGTATTGCAACTGCTCGAAGCCTTGCAGACGCGTCAGGGCGAGAGCAGGCAACACCGAGGAGATCGTCTGTTCCGTACAGCCATACGGATAATCCGCGAGATAATCCAGTGCCGAGGGCAGATAGGCCGCCATCGAGGGTGATACGGCGATCGAGAGCAATCCTTCGCTCGCGTCTTTCACGGAAGGCGCAAGGACTTTCTCCAGCGCCACCGCTTCCGTCACACCGGTCGTCGCCACGCTCTGCGGCGTGCCGAAGCGGAAGACGGGGATGGATGCTTCCACTTGATCAATCGCGCCGTCGGTCTGAGCGGTATACGTCATCTTCATCGCCAATGCGGACCCGACGGTCACCGGGAATTTTACGGTTGCCTGTTCCCCGCTCTTCACGACCACGGTTTGTGCTGCGACCGCACTGAATCCGGTTCCTTCCAACTTCACCGTGAACGTTTTGGTCTCGGGGAGGAAATTATGGACGATCGCACTCAAGGTGACTTTGTCGCCGTTGACTTCGAAGCGGGGGTGCACCGGACGCACGATGACGTTCTTCGTTTCGAGAATCGTCTTGGTATCAACACCGAATTGATGCTGTTTCGTGGAACCAATCGCGAGCAACTGCCACGTCGTCAGGTTGTCCGGCAGTGAAAAACTCAACGTGGCCAAGCCATTCGCATCGGTCACGATGGCGGGCTGCCAGTGCGCGGTATCCTTGAAATTGCCGCGCTTGCGCGATTCAGGATCGGCGCCGCCGCCACCCTTGGAACCGGGCTTGAAGCGCTCGAGCAAGAAGCTCAACATTTGCGACGTATACACGCCCAGCCCGCGTTCGGAGTAGAACAATTTCGTGAGATCGGGTGTCTCAAAACTGCTCAGCGCAAGCAAGCTCATATCCACGACGCCGAGGGAGAGTTCTGCGGGAACCGGCTTGCCGAAGGCATCGGTCGTCTTGAAGTTCACGGTCACTTTTTCGCCGGGTCCGTACTGCGGCTTATCGGTGGAGACATCGACGGACAGTCGCTTGGAGAAGGTATCGACCGACAGTTTCACATACCCGATCTTAAAGGCGGGAGCACCGGTATCGAGCCCGTTCTCGTTGAACGTTTCGCCCATGCGCGGCTTGATGACCACTACACCCACATACGCATTGGGGATCATGTTTTCGGTGATCGGAATTTCGATTGATTGCGCATTGCTCGTGATATCGATTACTTGCTTCGAGATGATTCCTTCGCGCTCGATGGTGACCAAAGCCTTCACGCCTTTGCCTTGATACGGTGATTTCATGAGCAGCGTCGCGGTTTCACCGACTTTGTATTCGGGCTTGTCGGCAATCACTTCCATACGATCGGAGTTTGTCTGCGGCCAGTTCACGTAACTGCTGCTCCACGCGTACGTACTGGTCGATGACTTCGTTTGGCGGCCGCTGCCGTCCTGTACGATCGCGACGACGCTGTATTCGCCGCCCGCTCCGATGAGCAGGCTCGCCGTGCCCTTGCCCTGCTCATTGGTGGTGACGGTCGTTTCACGCACAAACGTATCTTTCGATTCGCTGTCGTAGTAGTACTGGCCATCAACACCCTTCTTGCGGATCGAATTCCACACGCGCGAGAAGAGCTGTACTTTCACGGACTGATTCGCAAGCACAGAGCCATCCGTCTTGAGTGAAATCACATCGAACTTCGCGGCAGTGCCGGGTGTCACCACATACTCTTGAGATTTGATGCCCACATACGCATCGGCCTTATGTACAATGGCCGAACCGCGATTGCTCACCACTTGATTGTTTGCATCGGTGATATCGGCTTCGATCGAGATGACCTGCGACAACGACTTTTCTTCGAGCGTCACCGGAACGGATACCTGCAACTTGCCCGTCGCATCGAGTACGCCTTCGCCCTGCGCCAATTGCTTTGTCTCGCGGCCGCAATCATACCAACACCAATAATCTTGCAAGCCGAATGAGTACCAACCGTCGGTGTATTTGTTGAAGTAATAATCGGTCGACTGCGCGCGCCACACCACCTTCGCGCCTGCCATCGGCGCGCCAAAGTAGTAGGAACCGTCGATAGTCATCTTGACTGTATCGCCGGAGAAATAGTCTTCGGATTCCGGCGTCACTTCCACTTTGTATTCGGGCTTGCGATACGCGAGCACCGAGAAATTCGTCGTAGCATAGTTGTAACCGATGTCCGTTTCGGGCGTCATCTGCGCCTCCAAATAGTACGACCCAAGACTCGCTTTGGGATCCACCGGGAACGAACCGTTGAAGCTGCCGTACGCGGAAATCGGATACTCTTTCTCAAACACCTGATTGCCTTCGGCATCTTGAATCTTCACGCGGACCTTGCGATCGGCGGGAATGGAGAACTTCCCATCCCAGTCTCGCAGGCGCAGCAATCCCTTAAAGGAAACGGTATCGCCGGCTTTGTAGATCGGGCGCTCGGTATACAAGTACGAATCTATGCGGTACGTACCGGCATTCGGCGAATGGAAATCCGTCGAGAGACCGAATTGATACGGCTGTACGCCGTCGCGCCACTGGCTGCTCACAAACGCGAAGTCATCATCGGTTCGCGCCGTGACCCAGAACTCCGGCTCCCAATCGTCACCGGGCGTCGCGAAATCTTTAATATTCATCGGCGACTCAAAGAATCCCTGCGCATCCGTCACGCCGCTGACGGGCATGGAACCAGCCTGGGAATGAAATTCGATACGCGCACCTTTCACGGGATTGCCCGTTTGCATATCGGTGACCCACACCAACGCACGATCTCCCGAGTACTTGAGCGTAACCGAAAGATTCGTGATGGCGAAAAATTGCACTTGCTGCTGCTTGACGCCCGGATTGTAGCGCTGAAACGCTTCGGGTGCCGTGAGGGTCAATGCATACAATCCCGGCTCGAGCTTTCCGAGATTTTTTTCGACATCGAAGGGAATCGATTCCCACGTGTTTGGCTTCGCCGTGGTTTGCACATCGACCGCCTTGTATCCCTCCATCGCGGTGAGCGGCTGCGAAAGCGTACTGTTATACCGGTTAGTGCGCCAAATACTGACGAATTCTGGAATGGCCATCTTGGCGAATTCCACGTTCAACTTGCTGACGTTCACGCCGTTCAAGTAATAGATGGGCGGCTTGCCTTTCTCAAAAATACCGAACGATCCTTTCGAATGCAGATAAATTTCCGGATCGAGCGGCGGCGTGTTGAACGTGAACGTATACGGCTCGCGCAATGATTGACCGAACATATCCTTCACGCCCCTGGAGATGGTGACGGTATACGCGGTGCTCGGTTCGAATTCTGGATAAGCGCGCGCTTGCTTACCGCCGGACCATTCATACACGCTCCACGTCATCTCTTTGGCATTTTTGGGAGCGGGCTTGATGACGATTCCTTTATCGAGCGAATCCTGATTCAGAGGATTGGACACATCGAGCTGCAATTCATTGTTTTCCTGCGCGTATTTTGCATTCTCGATTTTCAGCTCTCCGACCGTGCTGAAGCGAACAGTCGTGCCAGCCACCGTTCCGAGCGACCCTTCAAGACCCAAAATTCCGGGCGCGGCATAGAGTGCATAGGAAGACTGAAAAGTGAGAGGCTGCTGAGGCACCACCACAATCGTGGTCTTGTCGGTCACTTTTTTCCCGCTCTCTTCCTCTTTGGTGCCGTACTTCACTTCCTTGAATGGCATCCGGGTTCCCTGTGGCGCAGACGTAACCGCCGCGGAGAGATCATCCTGCGGACCGGCTTGCTTGAGCAGAGAAATCAATTTCGCCGCACTTTCGAGATTCACCGGCTGATTGAACGTGATCGAGAGCATGGTGCTCGGTCCGGCAAGTTTGTTGCCGAATTCCGGCGTGGTCGATACCACTTCCGGGCGCCGCGTTTCGAAACTCCAACTGAATTCCTGTTCCGTCTGATCGCCCGCTACCGCCGTAATTCCTTTCGGAACGTTCACCGTGTACTTCGTGGCAAGGGTAAGGGCTTTGGCAGGAATGAATTCGCGCGCCACGGTGCTGATCCATCTCCAGCGTCCTTCAATGGGCGGATCGATCGTGACCGGCCAGGGACTTACGGTTTCTTTGGTCACCTCTCCCTGTACGGCCGCGAGCGGGATCATCGCGCGATCGAAGAGAATGGTGATCGTCGAGCGCGGTTCAATGTTCACCGAACCCGTTCCCGGAATACGCGCGACCACCGCAGGCGGCCCGGAAACCACGAAAACGAATTCAAGATCCCTCCCGAGCGGCTGATTATCGGCTGTGAGCGCCGTGCGCGGGAGCGTGAACGTATACGACGTTCCGGTCTTGAGCGGCGCCGAGGGCTTGAAGATCAACACGTCGTTCTCCCAACTCCAGGAGCCTTGCACATCAATGAGCGCGCTCAGCTCTTGTTGTACGCTCTCATGATTCATGTATTCCGGAAAACTAAAATGCAAACTCGATTGGGCGGATACCTTTTGCCGCTGCGCAAAATCCATCGGGGAGGGGCCGCGCTCACCGAGTGCATACCACGACGCACCCGCCGCGATCACAAGAAGAATGATAAAACCAATGCCAACAATGAGCGCATTCCGCTTGATGGCTGCGGATGCAGAAGCGAGAGAAATCATGCGCGCATTCTCGCACCATGCCCGGTTCCCCGCAATCTTTCTCCTTTATGAAGACGTAATAACAAGACCCTAGAATCGTCAATACATACGAACTCCCTTCCATGACGACTGCGCCTTCTCCGGCATCGGCTTCAGCCTTGGAAAGCAAGGATGCCTTCCTCATACTGCGTGACGGAAGAAAGATCGCGTATACGGTCTTCGGAGATCAATCGCTGCGCCATACCGTGTTTTACTTTCACGGAGTCCCGGGAGGACGCCACGAAGCGAGGCTGGGATCCAACGCTGCCGCTGAGATGGGCGTATCCCTTATTGCCGTAGATCGTCCGGGATTCGGGCTCTCGAGCATCCGCAGAAAACGAAAAATTCTCGACACGCCGGAGGACATCGCCACTCTCGCCGATCATCTGGGCATTAAACGCTTCGGGGTCATCGGCGTTTCAGGCGGAGGACCGCACGCCGCCGCATGCGCATTGCAACTCAAAGACCGGCTCACGAGCATCAGCCTCGTCAGCAGTCCCGCGCCGCTCGAAATGTTCCGGAAAGATATTCTCCTTAAATTGCGCAGCTATATCGGTTTTCTTGGCATGCGCTCGAATATTCTGGGCAACTTGCTGACCTCGATGTTTGTGCGGCGCCTCGGGCAATCGCCCAACGGTTTCATGAGCGTGCTTGACGACTTGGTACCGCCCGCCGATCGTACATTAATGGAACTGCCCGAGGTGGCAGCGATCCTCGGCGAAAACCGGAACGTGATCTGGCAGCATACGAGAGGACTCGCGCAAGAGCTGATGATTCTCTCGTATCCATGGGGTTTCGCGCTGCGTGATATTCAAATCCCGATCCACGTTTGGCATGGCACCGACGATGAGATCGTGCCGTTTTCCATGGGCCGCTATCTCGCGCAGCAAATCCCGCACGTGACACGACACTTCCAGGAGGGCATCGGCCACTTGCTGATTCTGCACAAGTTGCCGGAAATCGTACGAACGATGCGGGCGGAATTATCGACTTGAAACGCAAAAATACCAGAGACAGGCGGAAAACATTTGCAAATGCAATTCATTTGCATTAAGATAGGACCCTTTCCTCGCTTATGAAGCTCTCGCTTCCTCTTTCTTCGGCCGCCGCCTGTCTGCTCCTCGCGGGGTGCACTTCTGCACCTGTCGTCCAATCGGACAAGATTCAGGTTGCCACAACAATCTACCCGCTCGCGCAGTTTGCGCAGCAAGTCGGAGGCGACTTGGTGCACGTTACCCAACTCACACCGTCCGGAGTGGAAGCTCATGACTATGAACCTTCTCCGCGGGATATCGCCACGATGCAAGAAGCCGACATATTCGTGAGCAATGGCGCAGGTATTGATGCCTGGGCGGACAAACTGATCGATGGAACACTGAGAAATACGTCAACCCTCCGCATGGCTGATGCCATGACACTGATGCCCGCTGTTGCATCAGAAGAGCATGACAACGAACACGAAGAGGAGCATGGACACGAAGGATTGCTTGATCCGCATATCTGGCTTGATCCGATGCTGGCACAACAGGAGGCCTCTCTCATCGCGACGGTGCTCAAAGAGAAAGATCCCGCACATACCGCAACCTATGACGCCAATTTGGAAGCATTCAGCCGAAGACTCGATGAACTCGATGCCGAATTCCAGAATGGTCTTGCACACTGCGCTTCTCGCACGGTGATCGTGGCACACGATGCCTTTCATTACTTAGGGAAACGTTACAACCTGAACATCGTTCCAATCGCCGGACTCTCGCCGGAGGAAGAACCGTCAGCCCAAAAGCTCGCAGAAATCATCGAGATCGCGCGCGCTGCGAAGGCGACGACGATTTTCTTCGAACCATTCACCAGTCCGAAACTCAGCGAGACCATCGCCTCAGAACTGACTATCACGACTTCCATCCTAAACCCCCTTGAAGGCGTGACCGCGGAAGAGGCGGCAAGCGGCACAGACTACTTCACGCTCATGGCACAAAACCTCAAGAATCTCCGCACTGCATTGCAATGCCAGTGAATTCGCCGATCATCGAGCTCAGTCATCTCCACTTCGCCCAGAACGGACAGGAGGTGTTGTGCGATATCACCGCAACGATCGAGCGTGGTGCATATGTAGGCATCGTGGGACCAAACGGCGGCGGCAAGACGACGCTGCTGAAATTGATTCTGGGATTGTGGAAGCCAAATTTCGGCACGGTCAAGATCCTGGGGACCGATCCCGTTTCCGCACGGAGAAGCGGACACATCGGCTACGTCCCGCAACGCGTGGTGCAGTCGGACTTTGCCTTCCCGGCAACGGTGGAAGAAATCGTGCGCTTCATTTCGCTCTACGATCGCACGACGGCGCAAGAAGCCATGGAAACCGCAGGCATCGCGCATCTTAAGCATCGGTTGATCGGGGAACTCTCCGGAGGCGAACGCCAGAAAGTGTTCATCGCAAGAGCCATGGCCGCGAAGCCGGAAATTTTGATTCTTGATGAACCCACCACCGGCGTCGACAGCGCATCGCAGGAGGAGTTTTACACATTGCTTCGCACACTCAATACCGACGGTATCACGATCCTCTTTGTCTCGCACGATATCGAAGTGATGGCGAAGGAAGCCTCGACGATTCTGTGTCTGAATAAAACGCTCGTCGCCGACTGCGCGGCGCATGACTTCATGCACACGCCCCAGGCGAGCGAACTCTACGG
>CAYUWH010000018.1:1892-24953 GCA_964448615.1 uncultured Candidatus Peribacteria bacterium | reverse complement strand
TGGTGTCACGATGCCTACCGGTGTTGTAGAGACGCAAAATTTTGCGTCTCTACACCCGTGCGCGTGTCACAACCCGCGCCAACAACCGATATTGCGAAACCGATACCACGTCCACAACCGGGATCATTGGGTTCCATCATCAATCAATGCAAACGCGCGTGTACGTATCACATCAAATGCGCCGGCCACCCCGATTTCGCATGGCAACCGCGATACCACGAACGATTGATCCGGTGTGATGGTGGATCTACCCATCGGATACGGGAATATATTCGGAGGAATCCCGAGAAGGGATGAGAGAATGGGGTGCACAACAAAACTCCCCAGGGAAACCTGAGGAGTGTGGAAGCCGGGTGCCTCCATTATATCAGTGAGAGACGGCCTCCAGTGGCAGTTCTATGACGCGGCAGCGCGTGCCCAAGTCGCTGAGTTCGTTCATGGCCCACAGTTGCGGATCGCTACCGCCATTGAGGATGAAGACGTCATCCGATCGGATGTCGAAGGGCTCGGCGAGCGCGCCGTGCTGGTCGACGTAGATGACGAGCGTGTCATCAGGAAGAAGGATGTCGTTGAGGAGCGGGTCATTGACGAGTGCGAGTACCACCAGGTCGGCATCGTCGCCGAAGTGACGCAGAGCATTCTTGATAATGAACTGGATCGACTGGCTCAGATTCATGATGATTCGCATAGCTCCCTCCGTTGGTGTGAAACAAAGACCGTTTCGCGGTCATTTCCTGGAGTATATATCATACTTTTATTACGTAATATGTCAAATATCCCCCATGGTTAAACCCCATCTTTTCCGCTATAATGAGAAGAAACTCTATGTCTCCAGAAAACCCTGAATCTCAGGCCCAGGAAGCCGTTCAAGAGCCGCTGATGCGTCGCATCGGTCTCTCCTTGCTGTTATTCACGTCGGTCTTTGTGCTGTTGCTCTTCGCATCATGGTTGTTCCTACTGCCCAATCTCACGACATTGCGTCTGCAGGGAACGACGGTCGATATTTCCGTGGTGATTCCATTTGAGCAAAATCTCAAAGCGCAGATCGCGGAAGCAGAAGCACAGCGCAGCCATATTGTCTTGCCCATCACTGACACTGATTACGATCTGCTCAAGCGCCAGGCAATGTGCTTCCCGATGCTCGAAACCCTGACACGCAGCATTGAAGAAACCGCGCGCGATATGGGGGAGAACACAGTCGTGTTCTCAGGATTTGCCTTTGATGCAAAGGGAACATTGGTGCTCACGGGCGATGTTCGTAACGTCGGTCCCCGCAGCATGACGGTCCTCGCAGATTTCACGGAACGTCTTGGCAAATTGCCATTTATCCTCTCGATTGTGCCGCCTGCGTTCGGTCGCGAAACAGCTCCCGGCATTGGACCGCATTCTCCCTTTATCTTGTCTCTGACCTTGAGTGCTTCCGCCGATTGTCCTCCCGCTTCGTGATGCAATACTTCCAAAAACTTTTGGGCAATTCGACCGTCACGATTCCCGTGTCGGGGGCATTGCTGGTCATCGGAGGATTGCTCGTGTTCGTGCATGCGATGGCGATCCGCGAGCTGAAAGAAATCGGATTGCCCGCGGCCATCGAATTGCCGATCCTGCAGAAACGTCTTGAGATTCTGCGTGACCAAGTCGAAGCGTCGCAGTTGCAGGAGGCTCTCAAGGATGGCTCCGCTCAGGAGCAGTTGCAGGCATTTGTGCTTCCCAAAGAGTCCGATCTTGTCCGCTTGCTTGCGACATTTGATCTCCTGCACGATCAATTGATGCAGGAGCGCCTGCTCACATCCATGTCGGGAATCCATGTCGGCACGCCGGTGGCTTCTTCCTTTCCTGCAGTGCAAGCATTGCCCATCACCTTCGAAGCGGATCTGACCCAAGAGGGTATGGATAAGTTGCTACTTCTCGTTCGCCTCTCAGGATTGATTACGATCAGTGATGCGCTGGCATCCGCCGAACGCGAGGCGCTCATCAATCTCACGGAACAGGAAAATCCCGCGGCGCTTACAATTCTTGAGGAATTCCTCAGTGTCGGACTTCTGCGCTATGCCCGCGACCCAAAGCCGTTTGAAAATCAGGTCTTGCGATCGATTACGTCGCCGACCTTCGAGCAGCAATTTACCGAGAGCATCAGTCATTCCCTCCTTGCAAAAGCGAAGTATCTCTATGGAGGAACGCTCGGCACACTCGTGCAGCGGCACAACCTCTGGCCGTTGCAGATGATGAGTTTGAAGCGGGTTGATGTAGAGCCGCTCTCGAACGGACGTTATCACATCGCAGTGGTATTGGAGGCGTATACAAAACCCTGAGAGTTCCGCATCGGTCGAGCATTTGATTGACGATTCGGCCTGTTTCGCCTAGATTTCCGCAGTCCTTCCCCCCATTCTCTCTGCGACAGCGTCACGTCTCCCGACATCAAAAGCCTCTGGAAAAGCGGCCGCGTATCAATGAACAAATCAAAGTCGCCCAGGTAATGCTCGTCAGTGAAGATGGCAAAGCGGAAGTCATGACCGCGGAAGCCGCGTTGGCTCGCGCCAAAGAGATGGAGCTCGATTTGATCGAGGTATCGCCGAAAGCAGAGCCGCCCGTCGTCAAAATCGACGATTTCGGCCATTATCTCTACCAATTGCAGAAGAAAGAGAAAAAGCAGAAGTCCCATTCCAAGCAGACGGAGGTCAAAATGCTGCGCTTCGGGTTCCGCACTGAAAAGCATGATTTAGAGCGTATTGCCGATCGCGCAAAGGAATTCCTTGCCGAACAACATCTCGTGAAGTTTTCGGTCCGTTTGCGTGGACGAGAGCTGACCAACAAAGATTTCGCGATTCAGAAGCTCAAAGCCCTGATGGCCAGCCTTTCGGATGTGGCCGAGGTCGAGCAAGATGTGAAATCCCAGGGAACGCAGTTTATTGCGGTGATAAGGCCGAAACGCTGAGCGAAGGTCGTATGCCGATTACTGGGATTCTCGTGTATGTACCCGTACGAGTAACCAGTAACGAGTATTCGAGGATACGAAATTCCTTTGCATTTTCCCCAAATCTCCTTATACTCGCATCCCTGAATGGCGGTATTCCACCGCTTTCGTGCTTTTCTCTGAACTGTATGCCTAAGATGAAGTCCCACAGCGGCGCTAAGAAACGAGTCCGAAAGACGGGTTCTGGCAAATTCGCGATGAAGCGAAACAGCCGCAATCACCTCCTCATGCAGAAATCCAAGAAGGCCAAACGCCAGAATCGCACGCTCATGGTTCATGATAGAAACATGGCTGCACTCAAAGGATTGCTTCCGAATCTCTAATAGTCTCTTCTCTTCATTCCCATGCGTGTCAAACGAGGTAATGTCCGCCGGCTCCGTCACAAGAAGGTCCGCAAGATGACCAAGGGGTATCAGGGTGTCCGTCGCACGACCTTCCGCAAGGCGAAAGAAGCGACCATTAAAGCTGGTCAGCATGCATTCATGGATCGTCGCAAGAAGAAGCGCGTGTTCCGTTCCCTGTGGATCGTTCGCTTGAACGCTGCAGTGCGCGCGAGCGGCGGCAAATACTCGACGTTCATCAAGGGTTTGAAGGCGCACAAGATCGGTCTCGATCGCAAAGCGCTCTCCGAACTTGCGATTCACCATCCTGAGATCTTCGACGGCATTGTGAAAAAGGTGATGACGAAAGCGTGATGGGTATTTGGTATATAGTATTGAGTATTTAGCAAAGCCGTTATACAAATACCAAATACTAAATACTTTTTCAGTTTGTTAATCTTCTGGATCGATATCGCCCGGGATGATTTGTTCCGATTTCGGTTTTTGCGAACGCAGATACGCGTAGAGGGAAACCATCGAGAGGAGGGAAAGCAGTGTCGCAATGGCGCGTAGTCCAGCGGTGAAGATCGTCAGCAACAAAGAAGGAATCATATCGTCCGCTGGCACAAGATTCGCTCCGCCGATTTCGAGCATCATGATGGGCGTGAACAACAACAAATTCAGTGTGATGATCGTCAGGAAGCTCGCGAAGAGATGTTGGTCGATCAGCGATTTGCTGCGATTCAACGCTTCGCGATAGGTGATGCCTTCACAGGCTACGGCCACGGTATATAAACTCGTGCGTAGCGAATAGATGATGCCGGGGATAATCAGCAGCACCGACCACAAAATGGTGAAACACATTTGCAGAATTCCCGTAAGAATCAGCGGCAACATCGATCGCATTGCTTGTGTCCGCACGGCGCGGAACGAAGTGCGTGTTCTCCCGACTTTCAGTTTCAGCAAGCGTCTGCCGACGACCAAAACGCAGCACATGCCCCAAGTAAAGAGCAGCCACATCACGCCGATGCCGAGCGCCGCGAGGATGGTGGTATTCCCGGACCAGAGTGCGGGATCCGCTTGCTCAGGCAGGAGTTTCATCAGCAACGTCGCACCGATCTCGGGCAGTGCGAGCAGCCAAATCGTTACCGGAAAGAGCACGGTTTGTTTCTGAGAAAACTGCCACGACTCGCCGATCAGCGTAAAAGGGGAGGGCATCATAGAGTCATGCTCAGGCTTTGCGCTTCACGCGCACGAAGCCCGACACATCCACCGTTTCGAGCTTCTTCTCTTCTTTGCTCAATTGATCGAGCAGCAGGTTCACGCCAAGCGCATCGGATGCCATGTGGCTGCACTGAATCATATTGATGTGATGCTTGCGTGCTTCCTCCAGCGTTTTTTCCGTGACATGCATGGAGAGAATGGTACCGACGCCCGCTCTCGACTGACTCTCGATGAATTCCTCCGGTCCGTTGGTGCCACCGGTGAATTCCGTGGCGACCATTTTTCCGCAGCGGTTCGAGGAAGATCCATTCACGATCAACGGGGCGTTGCCTTTCTTGGCGTAGTACTTGTACTCCTCCACGCCGAGCAGTGCGTTCACGACGGATTGCAGATCCTCATGCTGCTTCTCACAGATTTCTTTCTCGATAAATCTCCATACCAGGTTATCGGTTACCGTGTGGCAGCAGTAAGCGGGGATGTTCATCAGTTCGGCGGCGCGCTCGGTGCGGAACAAGTTGTCGGCGTGGATCGCGCGGTTGATGCGGTCCATGCGCGGGCGGATTTGGGCTTCGGAATGGTTAACCGGTACGCCGTGCATCGCAAGCAAATCCACCTGCAGCGTCATCACTTTATCCAAATCTCCGAGCGCGCGACCTTCCGGATGGTGAATGAAAAGACAGTCAATCCGCTCCCCCCGCTCGCGCAAGCGATCGGCCAGCAGAATTTCCGGCGTTTCGATATCGATTCCCACCATCAGGCGCACCACGTCTTCGTCGCCTGTCCCATGAATGATGCGCGTATCCGAATACGGGTTCCAAGTGCGCTCTTCGTCGAACAGCTCTTTTTCCACGCCTTCCAATTTCTTGCCCTTATCGGCCTGTTTTTTCAGCAATTTTTCGATGTACGCGTTCCCTCGCGGGTCGGCCTCCATGCCGATTTCGACGGCGCGCTTGTGTAGGGCGGATAATTTCATAGCTTAAAAGAAAGGATGGGCTACAGACTAAAGAGATTGCGGGGTTTATGCAAAAACTTCGTTACTCGAATACTCGTATACTGGTGTACTCGTGTAGACGCGGCAAATTTAGGTACGAGTATACGAGTAACGAGTATACGCGTGGGTACTGTTATCCAAGCACCACCTTTGCATCCGCAATCGTCGCGCCATTGGCATCTACGATCACCGGATTGAGGTCCAATTCCTTGATCGAAGGGCATTCTTGCATCAGGAATGACGCACTGAGAATGATTCGCACAAGCGCATCGATGTCGGATTGCGGCTTGCCGCGCATGCCGAGCAGCAGTTTCCATGCTTTCAATTCATGCAGCATCTCGTAGGTTTCTTCCATGGTGGTAGGCGAGAGGCGGAAGCTCGTATCACGGAAAAGCTCGGTATAGATGCCGCCGAGACCTGCCATGATCAGAGGTCCGAAGGAGGGATCCTGCAAGCCGCCGACGATGAATTCGTTGCCGACAGGAAGGAACCGTTGAATGAGAATGCCGTTTATGGCGGAGGAAGGCGCTTTTTCTTTTACCGATTTCATGATGGAGCGATAGGCCGTGCGCACATCTTCTTCTGTTTTGATGTTCGCATGCACGCCGCCCATCTCGGTTTTATGCAAAATATCCGGCGAGCTGATTTTCGCGACGACCGGCAGTCCGATGCGCTTGGCAATGGCGACTGCTTCTTCCTCGCTGCTTGCGAGATCCTGTGCAGGCATCGGGAGCTCATAGAGTGCGAATAATGCATGAGTCGTTTCTTCGTCGAGCAATCCTGTTTTACCGGCGATCATCGCGTTTACCTTCTTGGTGCGCACGGGATCAAGCGGGCTCCTCGTCCCGTCTTCGGTTTCGGCGGGCTTGAGGGCGGCGAGCGCTGCCATTGCGCGTTCAGGTGTTTCAAATGAAGGGATACCGTGCGCGGCGAGTGCATTGATGCCTTCCTGGACGCTTGCTCCGCCCATGAAGCAGGCAGTCACTGGGAGCAACGGGAATTTCTTGAGCAGTTTTGCCGCGCCCTCTGCGATTTCCTGAACCGGCGTCATCACCTGTGGTGTGAGTAGCAAGCAAAGGCCATCGATATGTGGATCTTCGGCACAGGTCCCAATGGCCGTCGTATAACGGTCGGCGCCGGCGTCGCCGAGGACGTCAATCGGGTTATGGACGCTCGCGGCAGGAGGGAGTTTCGGCTTGAGCGATGCATCGCTTTCCGGAGTGAGTGCGGGCAACACAAGGCCCACCTTTTCTGCGCCGTCCGTAGCCAAAATTCCAGGACCTCCGGCGTTGGTAATCACCGCGACATGAGGTGAGAGAAGCGGGGGTTGCGTACTCAGTACGCGCAGCAGATCGAGGAATTCTTCCGCGGTTTTTGCACGACGCACGCCTGTTTGCAAACACAGTGCAGTGATGGTTGCGTCGGAACCTGCGAGTGCTCCCGTATGCGATGCGACTGCCGAGCTGCCTTTGGCGGAGACGCCTGACTTGATGAGCACGATCGGTTTCTTTTGGGAGATGCGTTCGCAGAGGGCACGAAAACGCTTTCCGTCTTTGATACTTTCGAGATACAGCCCGATTACCTTGGTTTCCGGGTCCTGCTCGCAGAGTTCGAGATAATCACATTCATCCATCACGGTTTTGTTCCCGATGCTGATGACGAGCGAGAATCCCAAATGGATCGATGGCGCTTCGTCCATCACGGCAACGGCAAGTGCACCGGACTGACTAATGAGCGCCACTGAACCTTTCGGTGGTAATTCTTTGGCGAACGATGCGTTGAGTCCAATCGCGGGCCGCAACATGCCGAGGCAGTTCACCCCGACCAGGCGAATGCCGGCATCTGTCGCCAACGTGCGAATTTCTTCTTCCGCCGCCTTGCCTTCCGCCGTTCCCATCTCGCCGAATCCTGCGGAAATCACGATCGCGTTCGGGATCTTCTTGGCACTGCATTCTTTCATCAATCCCGCAACCGTTGCGCCGGGCGTGACGATGATTGCCAAATCCACAGTTCCCGGAATCTCTCCAACAGACGCATACGCCTTTTTGCCCAGAATTTCTCCGCCCTTCGGATTAATTGGATATACCGTTCCTTTGAAGCCCTGGGTCAGAATATTTTTCAGAATGTCATGCCCCACCTTTCCTGGCGTAGCCGATGCCCCGATTACCGCGATGGATTGAGGAGAAAGCAGGTTCGACATATCCCAATAGTATACCATAAATCGTGCAGATATTCACGTTTTTTTGCCACCCTTATTCGGCCCTGAGGGTACCCGCATCTGGCTTTGCGGAGCCATCTTCGCCCGTGATCGGGAGAAGAAGAGCCGCATCTCCTTCTCCCGATCACCTGCCCTGAGCTTGCCGAATGGGTGGGAGAAGGTCCCGCATCAGCGGGGAATGAGAGCGTGCTGGAAGCCTCTTTTTTTACTGCTACAATCCTCCCCGTGCCTTCTCTCCACATCATCTTCGCCTCCACGAGCGGCCATACGGAATACGTAGTCGATACGTTGATTGCATCATTGCAAGGAAAGCTGCAGATCGAGAAGCAGTGGGCAGAGTCGGCGAAGCCAGAAGATTTGCTGCGAGGAGACATCCTTCTGCTTGCTTCAGGCAGTTGGAACACCGGCGGCATCGAGGGGCAGATGAATCCCCATATGCATGCCCTCCTCAAAGAGAAAGCCGCTTCGATCGATCTCAACAAAAAAAAAGTCGCCGTCATCGGACTGGGGGATGCGCGTTATCGGTATACTGCAAAAGCCGCGGATCATCTCGAAGAATTCGTGAAGACGCACGGCGGAGTATTGATTTGCAAGAGTCTTCGCATTATCAATGAACCCTATGGTCAGGAAAAGACGGTGCAGAAGTGGGGGGAGCAGTTACTTGGAAAATTGAAAATTGAAAATGTAAAATTGAAAATTACGTAATTTTCAATTCTCAATTATTAATTTTGAATTTCACTTCATGTCTCGCATTTCCCTCAAAATCACCGGCGCACAAGGTCAGGGTGTGAACTCTGTGGGGGAGATGTGCGCGAAGGGGCTCAAGCGCGCGGGCTACTGCGTGTTCGGCTATCGCGAATACAATTCGCTCATCAAGGGTGGACATTCGAGTTATCAGCTCGATATTGATGCGGAACTTATTCGCAGCAGCGAAGAGGCGATCGATATTCTCGTATGCTTCAACCACCATGGTCTCGAGAAAAATCTGCACGAGGTGAAAGATGGCGGGATTGTGCTTCATCAAAGCGGTGATTGGGACTTTCCCCCGGCGCAACAGAAGGATCTTAAGAGAAGGAATATCACGATTCTCTATCTTCCCACCGATGAAATTCTCCAGCGCTTGAAAGCGAAGCCCATCCTTGCGAACGTACTGATCACGGCGGTCGTGTGGTCGTTGCTTGGGCGAAGCAAAGAGAATTTGCAACATCTGGTGACCGAGCAGTTCGGGCACAAGAAAGATTTATTGCAGCTGAATATGCAGTGTCTCGACGAAGGATTCGCGTACCGTGAAACACACTCGCATGTGCCACACATCACGCTGCCTACGCCGAATAAAAATCGCTGGAACAAGCAGTTGCTCGTAACGGGCAGTCATGCGATGGGCTTGGGCTTGGTGCATGCGGGAGTGCGTTTCTACGCCGGTTATCCGATGACGCCATCGAGTCCGCTCCTTAGTTTTATTGCCGAGATTCAGAATGAAACCGGGATGGTGATCAAGCAGGCGGAAGATGAAATCACGGCGGCCCAGATGATGTCCGGCGCGATGCACATGGGCACGCGCGCGGTGACAGCAACCTCCGGCGGGGGATTCGATCTCATGACCGAAACCGTCTCGCTCAATGGCATCATTGAAAATCCCTCCGTTTTTATTCTCGCGCAGCGTCCTGGTCCCGCAACGGGCTTGCCCACATGGACCGCCCAAGGGGATTTGTTCCTTGCGATTCATGGAGGACACGGCGAATTTCCACGCTGCGTGATGTCCGTCTCGGACAGTCAGGATTGTTTTGATCTCATGAACGAGGCATTCAACATGGCGGAGATGTATCAGACCCCGGTGATCGTGCTTACCGATAAACAGATCGCAGAAGCGTTGTGGACGCAGGTTCCGTACAAGCAGAAGAAAGCGAAATTACGCAGAGGAAAACTGATGACGGACCCCGCGAAATTGGCGAAGCTGAAATCGTCGGATCGCTATAATCCTGCGGTGCGTGACGGCATTTCCCCGCGCTGGCTGCCGGGCGCTGAAGCCGCGACCTATAACGCACAAGGAGATGAGCACTCAGCAGATGGGAGTATCGATGAATCCGCACAAAACGCGATCGATCAGATGCACAAGCGCATGAAGAAATTGGCAGTGATGAAGGAGGCGTTGCCGGAGCCGGCATTGTATCGAGCGAGTAGCGGTCAGCGAGTAGCGGTCAGCCAAAAAGTTGAATCATTCGATCTGTTGCTTGTCGGCTGGGGAAGCGTGAAGGGCCCGATTCTCGATGTATTGGAGCATCCGTTGCTCGCGAAGAAAAAGATCGGTTATCTGCATTACTCGTATCTCTGGCCGCTCAAGACCGAACTTCTCGTTGGGCTCGCCAAAAAGTGTAAGGGCTTGGTGGTGGTCGAGGGCAATTTCCAGTCGCAGCTCGAGATGCTCATTCGCCAGGAAACGGGGCTTACCGTCGATCACAGCATTCTCAAGTATGACGGCCGTCCATTCTTCTATAACGAATTACTCACGAGCATTCTTGAGCTCATTCGTTCCTAGTCTTATGTCCATCCCTCTTATTATCCCCGGCAAAAAGAACCTCACGATGGCCGCTTATCACAGTGAGAACAGATGCACGTGGTGTGATGGTTGCGGTGACTATGGCATCTGGACGGCGATCAAGCGGGCACTCGTGGAGCTGAATATCGCGCCGCATGAAGTACTGCTCTGCTACGACGTGGGCTGCCACGGCAACGCATCCGACAAACTGCTTGGCTATCGTTTTCATGGATTACACGGCCGTGTGATGCCATTCGCGGCTGGCGCAAAGCTTGCGAACCCGAAGCTTCCGGTGATCGCCTTCGGAGGGGACGGTGCGAGTTTCAGTGAAGGAATCGGGCACTTGGTGCATACGATCCGCAGCAACTATCCGATTGTGTTCGTGCTGCACAATAATGCGAACTACGGACTTACGACCGGACAAGCAAGTTCGCTCACATGGCAGGATCAGAAGATGAACACGGCGCCCAACGGAGTTCCGGAGCATACGCTGCAGTCGATGGATTTCGTCTTTTCTTTGGAGCCAACGTTCGTGGCTCGCGGATTCACGGGGAACATTCCGCAAATGGTGGAGATTCTCAAGGCGGCAATTCAACATCGAGGATTTGCGTTCGTCGATATGTTGCAGGCTTGTCCGACCTACAATCACTTTGCGACGCACCAGTATCTTCTGGAGAAGTGCAAACCTGTGCAGGGGCATGATACGAAAGACTTCAAGAAAGCACGCGAGCTTGCAGTGAATACGCAGCAGAGCATTGCTACAGGCATTCTTTATCAGAATGAAGAGATTCCCAGTTTTTACGAACGTCTTATCCCGCGCCAAGGCGTGAAGACGACACCGGTGCAAGAAGTGGCGATCCGGGATGTTAGTGCATTAATGGCGAAGTTTGTGTAAGGATTACGATCTGTTCCCGCATACATGAGCAATTGCGCCGCGCAAGGTCAGCAAAGGATGTCTCAGGGCAAACCCCTTTGCTGCGCCACTTCCTTCCATCGCAATGCCTTTTCCTGTGCGGGTCCGATTCAAAAACTTTCCGATCATCACGGAGAGTTGCTGTGAGATGGCAAGTTTTGCTGCAGCTCTGTCTGATCCTTCCATCTGATTCATCACGCGCTCCATGCAACGCAAGCGGTCAAAAATTCCTTTGCCCGACTGTTGATTGCGGTTGCTCGCGGCTGAGGCATGAACACGGAACCGTCCGTATGAGTGCGGAACGTAGTACCAATCGCAGACCTGCAACATGCGTGTCCAATATTCCACGTCGAGAGACTGCGGCATGTCTTCGAGAAATGTTCCCGCAGCATCTGTTGATGCTTTGCGCAGCATCACGAAGCTCGGTTCGCCGATCACATTCGGATGCAATCCGCGGTCCATCCACCAGCGCAAAAAAGCGCGACCGTCATGCATCCCTTCGCTGAGATGTTCTTGTTTAAACGCAAGGAGTGCTTCGTATCCCGGATTGGTGTCGAGAGCGTCTTCGAATTTGTAGTCGTGATGCATGGAGACAAACCCCGCGGAAGGATGTTCCTGCAATGCCTTCATCGCGACTGCAAGATACTCTTTGTCCCATAGATCATCCTGAAACAGGAATTGCACGAACGGTGCCGAAGCTTTTTGCAAACATGCGTTCCAGTTTCCACCGATGCCCAGTCGGTGCTCGCTGCGAATGAAGGTGATACGAGAATCTTTGAGGTGGTTCTCTATCATCGCGCGTACGTTTACCGTGGATGCGTCGTCGTGAATCAGTAATGTCCATGCGAGTTCGGTTTGTGCGAGCACGCATTCGATCGCTTCCCGGAGATGATCCGGGTTCGGTTCGTACGTCGGCATGAGGATGGCGATTTGCGCTGAAGGCACGGAAGCACTGTACACCGCATATGGTCGCCATAAAACCCCCGGTCCAGCAACAGCGGGACCGGGGGAAAGGAAAGCGTGGCCTTGTCTGTCTCCCGACAGTCCGGTCGCCACTGACGCGAGCGTATCAGAAAAGTATTTCGCACGTAACCATGTTATTATTCGCGTATGCGCATCGATATTCTGACGCTATTCCCCGGCATGTTCGAAGGCCCCCTGACCGAGAGTATTTTACAGCGCGGGCGGGAAGCAAACCTTCTCGATATCCGGTTTCACGATCTGCGCAGTTTCGGGATCGGGAAGTATCACCAGATCGATGATCGTCCGTATGGGGGCGGAGCGGGAATGCTGATGATGTGCGAGCCGGTGGTGAAGGGGATTGAAACGATTATGGCGGAAGATAAAAGTCAGAAACCACACAGAATCTATTTCTCGCCGCGTGGTGAGCGCTTGAAGCAGACGAAAGTCGAAAAGCTCGCGAAACAGGAATGGCTGCTCTTGCTGTGCGGACACTACGAAGGCATCGATCAGCGGATCATCGATGGCGGGTGGATCGATGAAGAAATTTCGATCGGTGATTACGTGCTGACCGGCGGCGAATTGCCCGCGATGGTGTTGATCGATGCCGTGGCGCGGCATGTTCCTGGTGTGCTCGGCAAAGATGAATCTGCGGAAGAGGAAAGTTTTTCCAAAGCGCTCAAGCGTAAAAAAGAATATCCGCATTACACCCGTCCCGAAGTGTTCCGCGATTTGAAAGTGCCCGATGTGTTATTGGGCGGGCATCATGCGAAGATTGAGGAATGGCGAAACAATAATGTGCGATGAACATGTCATGGATTCCGCGGCGCTCACCATGACATTTATAAGTGTAGAGACGCCCTGGCGGGGCGTCTCTACACAATCGCACAATTATTTTTTCAATGCGAATTAATACAATTGCGACGCCGTTTTCGACGATTTCGTTGTCTTGTTCGCCTTCAGGCGATACAACATCTCGGCCATTTCACCGCGTGTGATGTACGCGTTCAGGGATCGGATCGATGTGGGAATCGCTCTCTTCCCTGAGAGATTGTCGACGTACGGCTTGTACCAAGGATCTTGTTCCGTGGCGACTTGCAACGAGAACACGCCCGAAAGAATTTTTGCGGATTCCACGAAGTTGATCAGATTGCTCGGGCGGAAATAGCCGTCATGGTAACCGCTAATGATGCCGCGATCTTTTACATAGCACACTTCCGGTGTGTACCACGCATCTCGCGGCACATCCTTGAAGAATACTTTCTCGCCAGTGTTGCCGTCGTACTGCTGGATGCATTGGTTCATGCGGTCGGTATCCATAATGAAGGGATTGGCGATCAGCTTCACGAATTCCGCGCGGTTGATATGCGCGCTTGGCTTAAAGGTGCCGTCGCTATATCCCTTTAGTACATTGTTTTGACGGAGATATTCGATGCTTTCGAAGTACACTGAATTTTCGGGAACATCCGTAAACGGTTTCTGCGAGAAGGTCGTATCGGCTGCAAGCGCAGTGCTCGCCATGGCGAATGCTGAGCAGCAGAGACTGGCGCGAAGGAGAATATTCATGAGGGAAAGGGGGGAAGAAGAGGGGGATAGTTGTTTGGCCGTCCTGTGTGACAGCGGAAACAAGCAATCCTTACAGTATACTGCTTGCGTGCTGCAGTCATTGATTTCGCGTCTGGCCTCCGAGAAAAGTCTTACGCTGACCATTCGCGTACGTCCCAACGCGCGCATCACAAAGCTCACCGCCGTATTGGAAGACGGCAGCCTGAAGATCGACGTGCATGCCGCGCCGGAGGACGGTGAAGCGAATCAGGAGTTAATGCGCTATGTTGCCGAACTCTTCTCGGTGCCGCGTGCCTGCGTGGAATTCTTGGCGGGCCAGCGCTCGCGCGTGAAGGCCGTCCGTATCAGGAGGTCTTAGCTTGCCAGGAGCAGTGCCTTCAGCGCAGTATTTCCCTGTCCTTTTATTTGCAATTTTTTAAGGGCCCGAGCTTTCACTTGGCGGATGTATTCCCTGGTGACTCCATAGATCTTTCCTATTTCTTCGAGTGTCAGAGATGTCTCGGATTTCGGATGCAGCCCGAAGTAATACAGCACGATATCCCGTTCTTGTTCGGTCAAGATTCTCATAAGTGTGTCTAAGCGTGAGCGCAGCTGTTCGCGGTATTCTTGTTCATCACTCAGGGCAACAGTGTGATCCTCTATGTCCAGCATTTTACCTTCCTGCCCCTCGGTTTCCTGCAGGCTAACCTTGTCTTTGTTCGCGCGATTTTCTATTTCCACGTAACGCTGCATCCCTTGGCGGATCCACCATGTGGCATAGGTCGCGAATTTATTGCCCAGGCTCACGTCGAATCCGTCGGCTGCTTTCATCAGGCCTTTAATGCCTTCTTCAATGAGATCATCTTCGTTGTGCCCCCTGCCTCTATAATATGTTGTGGCTGCGGTTACCAAGCGGATGTTCGAGCAAACGAGCGCTTGTTTGGCAGCTACAAAATCCGCATGTTTTTGTTGGAGCTGCTCCAGAGATGGTTCGAGTAATTCCCTGTGTCGTTCATCCGCGATCTCCTGCTGCTGCACGATCTTCATCGCCTCGACGATTACGTCCGGATCCACTCCCAGCTTTACGAGCATGTTGGCTGCGTACCCTTGCTGAGCGTGCAGTATGTTCAGGTCGGCCTCGCTGCCCTGAAGATATCTCCTCACAGCATTGCGTGCCTTGGAAATATAGCCTTTCAGTGTTCGGGCATGATGCGGTAACTCTTCAAGAATTTCCGCGTGCGCTGCGCTTTTCGTGATGCGAAAAATCCATGCTGGCTTCACTTCTTGATCGAGTACGCGCTGGATATCGGCGCGCACCAATTCCAAAACTTCTTGGGGCCTGCAGGCACGGAGAAATTCCGCCCGGGTTTCATCAATCTTTTCTGCCATTGCTCGCTCTTCCTCTGGCGTAAGAACCGCATGATGTTGCATGCGGATCAAGGTTGCATTCTCCAAAAACTCGTCGTCATTTGCTGCCCCGGACTCGGGATATTTGCGTCGCATTGTTGCCAGCATGTCCCTCTCTTCTTGTGCTGTCAAAATGCTATTCAGTTTCAAGCAGCCGTTCAATTCTCCCTCGTAAATCAGGATACGTCTGTAGCCCCTGGAACCGTTCGCCATCAAGCAGGAACGTCGGTGCCAGTTGCACATCCGCCTGTTCCAACGCCTGCGCTTGCTCTTCCATAATGCGCTTCACGTCTTTGCCCGCGAGGCAGGCAAGATACGATTTCATGTCGATGCCGAGAGCCTTAAGCGCAGCGTTCGTTGCAGGAATCACATCGGAAGCGGCGATAGCCGCACTCATGGCGATACCCTGATGCTGCATACCTGCGCAGATGATGGCCGAAGCATGCTTGTTGCTCTGCGCATACTTGCGGATGGGGAGCGACAGCAATTGAATGCGCAGTGATCCGTCTTTCACGAATTCTTCCGTGAGACGGGGTAGCTGTTCGAGGATAAAGGACTTGGAATACGAAGAGGCATGGTTAATGACCGCGAGCAGGACGTGCGGGGCGGAGGGGGATCCGTATTCCAAGATTCCTCCGGAGAGCAGGCGCTGCGAAAGGACGATACCGGATCCGCTCGCGACGGGACGCTTTTGAGTCGATACACTGGATACTGCGGATGACGAAGCGGCAACCATGATCGTCGTTGACGAACCAGAGTGGGGTTGTTGTACTGGGCGCGGCGCTAAACAGCCGCCGAGCAGCGCTGCGGTGCAGCAAGCCATCCATAAACCGTACCGTCGCACCCGCCGATTGTAGTGATCTTCGCCCTCTTGCGGTAGTCTTGCGCCGTGTCTCGCGTCACTTTGCTCGGCGTTCCCATTGATGCCCTTACTGCGAGGGAAGCCGTTGCGCACCTGCAGCAGTTTCTGGAGGAACCGCGCGCGCATCACGTGATGACGCCCAACGCGGAGATGTTGGTTGCTTCCGCGAGCGATCCTGCCTTCCGTACATTGCTCCAAAAGACGGATCTCAATCTTCCCGACAGTGCGGGACTCTTGATGACCGCGCGTTGGACGGGGCAGCATTTGCCGGAACGTGTGACGGGAGTGGATACGGTACAAGCGCTGTGTGCTGCGCTCTCGGCGGATCATCCCGTTTTTTTGTTGGGCGGTGCGCCTGGGGTGGCGGAGAAAGCGGCGCTCGTATTGCGTATGCGTAATCCACAGTTGCGCATCGTGGGAACATACAGCGGATCGCCGAGCGAAGCGGATGCTCCAGAAATTGTGCGTCGTATTCAAGGGGCGAAGCCGCATGTTCTCTTTGTCGCATACGGGGCGCCGCAGCAGGATTTCTGGATCGAGAAACACCTCGGCAACCTTCCGTCTGTCCGGCTTGCGATGGGGGTGGGTGGGACGTTCGATTTTCTTGCGGGCGTCCGCACGCGTGCTCCGCGATGGATGCAATCGTTGCATCTTGAATGGGTATGGCGATTACTCCTCGAGCCTTCACGTTGGAGACGAATCTGGAATGCGGTGATTGTCTTCCCGATACTTGTGATGCGATATGGGAAAGAAGGCATTAAGTGACGGTTCGTATACTGGTTACTCGTATACTCGTGTCCAAATTTTCACGCACGAGTAACCAGTATACGAGTATTCGAGTAACGAATGTTCGTCGTTATTCATGCAGCGGCTCGTTCAGTGCCACATACCACTCATGTTCTCCTTTCTTGAGACGGACCAAATGCGGACCGTTTTTCGTCTCGGCTAAATAGTCGCGTTCAGTTTCGGTTTCGTTTGTTCGCAGTAATGTCGTGTTCCCGAGCTCCTCTTCCTTCAGCAAAATGTAGATTGCCACGTCCGGCTTATCGGTCAGTGCGGCTTTGAAGTTGCGCGTTGCGCGGGCGAGTGCCGATGCTCCGGCGACAATGAGCACCGCCATCGTCAGTGCCCAAAACGTGGCGCGTCGGAACATGCGCGGAGAGAGGAGATGAACGTGGAACTGTTGCTTCTTCATATGTGTATTATATAGCATTATTATAGCACAAATCGCCATTTAAGAAAACCCCCTCTTGCGAGAAGAGGGGGCCGATTGCCACGCTCAGCGTGGCGGTTTTCTTAGATCTCGAGCGTTTCGTCTGCGCAGTAGCGCTTGATGCCGTGCATCGCTGCTGCGATGAGGGTTGCGAGCACGATGCCGCCGAGCAGAGCCCAGTCGTACCATTCCATCAGGTGGTCTCCTGTGCGGGTTGCGAATTCCGGATAGCCTCACTGACCTCGAAGCTCGGACATCGGCACAGCAATCCGATTCGGCAGTGATCGCAGGTCCGGATGTGCTCGAGCATTTTTTTTGGAATCGACGGCCACTCTTCGCCGTGCTGCGACTTGGTCCGGCCGTGGATCATGTCGATGATCCATTCCCACTCGTGGAACTGAATGCAGTCGGGTCTGTCCTGTTGCTTCGCCGATTCCCGCACTGCCGTTGCGATCCGTTCCCGTTCTTCATGGGAGATCGGCTCGGTCGGCGACAGCTCTCCCCGGCGCACCGTGTCGAGGAAGCGTTCTTCCTCCGGTTTGTTGCGTTCGAGTTCGAACTGCCTCCTGCGCGTCTCGACATCCCGATCGTGCAGTTCTCCCGCTGCGCAACCGAGTTCCTTCGCCCGCTCAACGCACCACGTATCATGCGCTTCCCTGCGCGCCGTCGGGTCTTCCAGATTGGGGCGATTGTAGAGCCAGTTGAGCATCTTCTCGATCTTGTCACCAATGACGTCCAGTTTGCCGTACACGTGATCGCGATGCTTCTTGCACAGTTCATCCAGCGCCGCCTCGAGCGTCATTCCTTTCTCCATTCGCTCTTCAATGAATGCGAAGTTCTCGAAGACGAAGAGTTGAGCTCCGCATCCTTCGCGGAATGCGCATCGGCTGAGCGCGGCTTGCAGCAGGTTCAGGCTCGACTGCCGCAGATTTTGCTTGGTCCTCACGCTTTCCAGCAGCTGTGCGAAGTATCCGAGAAGTTCCTGCTCCCGTCGGCTCGCGACGGCCTGAAGAATGCTCCATTGCCGATCCCTGTGCGCGCGGTGCAGCTTCTCGGCCTTCTCGCGACGTTGGCGTTCCCACTTCTCGAGAACGCCGAACTGCTTCAGGAGCAGTAAGCTCCCCAGGTAGAGCAGCAGCGCTCCGCCGATCCCGAGCGTAACCCAGTCGCTGATACCCATCTGTACCTCTTTTCTTCTTTGAAAGACCGATTGATGGTGTTTCTTTTGATATTTAATACATATTTTTCAGTATGATGTCAATCTTTGAGTCTTCGGGTTTCCCTTATGCTTTGCCTATGAATAAACTCCATCTTGCCATCATCCCCGATGGCAATCGCCGCTGGGCCAAAACCAAAGGGTTGTTCGCGTGGAACGGACATGAGCGGGCGGTTGATAATTTTCACGGCATTCTTGATTGGTGTCGCGAAGACGGGCGCATCGGCACCCTGACGATCTGGGGATTTTCGACGGAGAACTGGAAGCGCAGCGAAGAGGAAGTCGCAAAACTCATGGAACTCTTCGAGAAATTTTTGCGCAAAGAACGGGAAGGATTTCTCAAGCAGAAGATACGGTTCGCGCATTCCGGACGCCGTGATCGTATTCCACCTTCTCTCAGGGAAGTCATCGAAGAAACCGAGCAACTGACTGCCGCACACGAAGCGTTCACGCTGCACTTGGCCATCGACTACGGGGGCCGCGATGAGGTGACGCGTGCGGTCCGCAAAATGGAAGATGCCAGTGATGCATCCGAAGAAGGCATTCGTGCGTACCTGGATCATCCGGAAATTCCCGATATCGATCTGATCATCCGCACCTCCGGCGAACAGCGCACCAGCAACTTCTTCCTGTGGCAGAGTGGCTATAGTGAGTGGTTTTTCGTCCCCAAGCATTTCCCGGAACTTTCTTCGGAGGACATCGATGCGTGTCTTGGCGAATTTACCAAGCGAAACCGACGTTTTGGCGGGGGATGACGGGTTTGTCAGGACTGTGTCTCGCAGGTAGACTCTTCGTCTCATGAAAAAGACCGTTTTTCTGTTTCGCCATGCCGAACCGGAGTTCCCCGAGCACTGCAAAGGGAACCGTCTTAATTGTGATCTTACGGAAGAAGGCGAGCGTCAGAATCTTGCGAATGTGCTCTATGTGCTGGGACGCTTGGCGTCCGAAACGGCTGAACGTGTTTTAGCGGTCACCTCTCCGCTTATTCGTGCGCGGCGTTTCGGTGAAGTGGCGAGCGGCTACGGTATCGAACATCGCATTGATTCCGAATTTACGGATCTTGGCGTGGGGCAATGGGAGAAGAGAACCTGGAAGGAAATTCAAGCTCGCTGGCCCGAACAATTTTCCTTGGTGGAAAAAGACGGCATGAAGCTGGAGATCCCGGGCGGTGAACCGATCGCAGAGTACCGAGAGCGAATTTTGCGAGTTTGGCGCCGACTCGTGGTTGCAGATCTTTCACATCTCATGCTGATAGGCCATTCCGCGACGAATGAAGTGATTCTTGCGGATATCCAAGGACGCGAGCGTCTGAATTTTCGCTCACAGGACATCGGATGCATGAATGAAATCGAAATTGATGAAACGGGGGAGGCGCACGTGATTCAGGAGAACCAGATCGTCTATACTGCCGCTCAGCATGTCGGCTAACCGCTACATCCTCGCGCTGACGGGTCCGTCCGGAGTGGGCAAATCCACCGTGAGCAGAATGTTGGCATCTCTTTGTCATGATCGCGTACGACTGACGCCGATTCTCACCACGCGCGGACCAAAGCCCGGTGACGATGGGGAATATCGGCACGTGACATTGGAGGAGATCGAGGCTTGGAAGCGCGATGGCGCGCTTGCCGCACACACATGTATTCCTTCCTCATCGGAGCTGCGGTACTACGCGTATCTGCGTGCAGATATCGAAACCGCATGGGAGCAGGGCGGCTTGCCGGTCGTCATTACCGAACAGCAATTGTTGCAAGGTCTTGCCGATACATTCGGACGGAGAGCCGTATTGTCGTTCGGTTTGCTGCCGCCGGGTGAAAGCCGCCGTGCGATGCTCTCGCATTTGCTGCATCGTCTGCGCTCGAGAGGACGCGAAACCGATGCGCAAATCGAGGATCGTCTCAAAAATGCCATTGAAGATTTGGCCTTCTTCGAGAGCCGCAAAGATCTCTTCGATGACCTCCTCGTGAATGATGATCTGAACCGGCTCGTCGGCATTCTGACGCAATCCGTGCCGCTCTTGGCTAAGGCATGAGAAAAGCGCTATGCTCTCTCCATGCAGGAAATCACGTACAAATCGGCGAAGTTTCTGGAAGAAATCGCGGATGCAAAGGGCAAGCACGCGCATCTCATTTTGATTGCGACCAAACCCGATATCATCAAGCAGGTTCCACTCTACAAAGAATTGAAAAAGCGGGGTCACTGCGTGCTACTCGGCCACACGGGACAACACTATGATGAAAACTTGAGCGGAGGGATGCTGAAGGAATTCGGCGTTGAACCGGATTTCAATTTGAACGTCCGCGGCGCGATGCATGAAGTGGTGAGCCAGATCATCGGGAGGCTCGGCTTTCTGATCGGGGAGCTCAAAGCGAAAGGAAAAATCGTGATTCCGTATGTGCATGGCGACACGACGACGGCGATGGCCGCCTCGAACGCGGGCTACTGCCATGGCTTTGCATCGGTGCATGTGGAGGCCGGCATTCGTACGCTGACGCCGAAATTCCAAGTTCCAAGTTCCAAGTTCCAGACAGAAGATATCGCTGGTTGGAGAAATTTTCTCATGGAGAGAAGCAACTGGGAACGCGGCAGCCTCGAGCCGTATCCGGAGCAATTCAATACGCGTTGTGCCGAGGCGGGAAGCGGAATCCACCTGGCGCCCGTAGAACTCGATCGGGAGTTTTTGCAGGGAGAGGGATTCCCGGAGGATCGCCTGTTCGTCGTCGGGAATTCCGTAGTGGATGCGACCGAGGAGGCCCTTGCGAATGCCGCGCAAGCGACCGTGTTTGAGAAATATCCGGTTCTGGCGAAGGGGGATTTCGTGCGTTTCTGTATTCATCGCCGTGAGAACTGCATGTCAGAGGCACGTTTCCGCGCGATCTACGATGCGATGAAAGCGTTGATCATCGATGGTCGTAGCGTCCTCTTGATTTCACTGTTCCAAACCGAAGCCGCTTTTGACCGGTATGGGTTGCGCGAAGAAGTCACGAAGCTGTCTTCCATGCCAAACTTCGTCTATTCCCCGGTCTGGGCGCAGTACACCGATGTGATCGCCGCTATGAACAAGGCTGCGGTTTGCGCGACTGATAGCGGTTCGATGCAGGAGGAAATGAATGCCATGAGCGTGCCGTGCGTCACGCTTCGCTTCGGCTCTGATCGCAGCGAATCCGCCATCGCGGGCGGCAATCTCATCGCCCCTCCGACCGATGCGGGTTTCATCAAGCAGTGCATTGAGTTTGCCTGGGATAACGCGGAGATGCGCCAAGCCCCGAAGTTGTACGGTAAAAATGTGAGCGCACAGTGCATTGATGTCGTGGAACAAGTGCTTGCGAAAGGGGATGTGTTTCGTGCCGAAGAAGAGCGCCTCGCGCTCTGAGCATGCGATTACAAACGCTCCGCGAATGGCTGACGCTCGCGCTCATCACGCTGCTGCCGTTTCATGCATTTCTTGTTACGGTCGGCACGCGTTTCCTCGAGGGCCCCGGACATGCCCCGCTGGGAGTGCTGGCGATCTGGAAAGAGGTCTTGCTGTGCGTGATTCTGCTTCTGGCCATGTGGGAATATTTCACGCACAAAAGATCAACGTTGCAGTTCGATCTGGCGGATGTCTTGATCCTGTCGCTCGTCGTGTGGTCCTTGCTGGTTTCTTTCGGAATAGGCCAGCGATTTGAACTGATTGCGCTCGGATTCCGCTATGACGTTCTACCACTGATTGCATTCTGTATGTTGCGGAGAGTGGAGTGGTCGCAGCGATTTGCACTCCTTGCTGCTCGATGCCTTTTGTTTGTGGGAGGCATCATTGCTCTGTATGGATTTGCGACAGTGTTCTTGCCGTTGTCATTTTTTACAACGCTCGGCTATTCCGATCTTCATTCTCTCTACCTTCCTGATGCGCCTCTTGCGGCATTCCAGCAGATCGAATCGATCGGCTTGCGCCGTATTCAGAGTGTGATGAGCGGGCCGAATCAGTTGGGTTTGTGGCTGCTGATTCCGTGGAGTGTCGCCTTGCTGTCGTTGCGTCGTGATCGGAGAGTAGTCTGGATACTTCTCGGAGTATTAGCTGCGGCATTGCTCCTGACATTCTCCCGCGCTGCATGGATTGGAGCGGGTGTGATCTTCCTGGCGACGCTCTTTATTCTCTGTTCACGGAGAACTGCCGTGCGTGTCGTCTCCGGTCTTGGAGCTCTTGGTATCAGTGCGCTGGTCGTGTTGGCGCTTTTTCACCCCGAAATACTGTCGACAGTCGCGCTTCGAGAAGGGTCTTCCACCAATCATCTTCGCTATCCCTTACGGGCATTGCAGATCATGGTCGAGCATCCCTTCGGGAAGGGGCTCGGCAGTGCCGGTCCTGCGAGTAATCGTGTGAGTGATACGTGTGTATTATTGCGTCCACAAGATGATCCGTCGTGGGCGAAAGACCGACCGAACCTTTGTGTATTTTTGGGAGACGAACAAGTGCAACCTCTGAATCGTGCCTGTGATTGTCCGCTTCTCACGGAGAACTGGTATTTGCAGATCGGCGTGGAAACAGGATGGATGGGGATGGGATTGTTCCTGATCTTGATCGTGGTGATCCTCAAAGAATTACGAAAGAAAGCCCGTACCCATGCTGCCTTTTTGATTTTCCTCGGAGTCTCCATTGCTGCGCTCTTCCTTCATGCATGGGAAGATGCGGCGCTCGCGTGGACTGC
>CAYUWH010000018.1:0-1792 GCA_964448615.1 uncultured Candidatus Peribacteria bacterium | reverse complement strand
ATCCTCGATTTCGGCGGACAGTACGCGCACTTGATCGCGAGCCGGATCCGGAGAATGGGCGCGTTTTCCGAGATTTTTGAGCCGGAAGTCGCACCGGAAAAACTCAAACACTGCGCGGGCATTATCCTCTCGGGAGGTCCGCAGAGCGTGTACGACAGCGGCAGCCCGCAGGCGAATCCGAAGATTCTGGAACTGGGTATCCCGGTACTGGGTTTGTGTTACGGACATCAGTGGTTGGCGCATGCGCTGGGCGGGGAAGTAAAGAGTGCAAAAGTTAAAGAATACGGCGATACGCAGGTGCGCGTCGTAAGTCCCAATGCGCTCTTTCACGATCTTCCGAAAGATCTGACAGTCTGGATGTCCCATGGCGATGAAGTCGCGAGAGTGCCGGAAGGGTTCAAGACCGTGGCGAGTACCGATGGCTGTCTCAACGCCGCGATGTCTGATGAAACGAGGAAATTCTTCGGGATTCAGTGGCACATCGAAGTCACGCATACGGAATACGGGATGGACTTGTTGAAGGCGTTCGTGTCGCTTTGTAAGCCGGCTCCATGGTCCATCGAGAGCTATGCGCAACATGTGGGGGAAGATATTCTGAAGCAGGTCGGAGATCGAAACGTCTTCATGCTTGTTTCCGGTGGTGTGGATTCTTCCGTTGCTTTCACGTTGCTTAATCAGGTGCTCGGGCCGGAGCGTGTGCAGGGATTACTCGTCGATACCGGCCTGATGCGCCAGGGCGAAGTGGCAATGATTCAGGAAGCATTTGGGAATCTGGGGATTACGAATTTACATGTCGAAGATGCCTCTGAGGAATTCTTTGCGAATTTGAAGGAAAAGTATGAGCCGGAGGAAAAACGAAAGATTATTGGGCAGACGTTTTTAGATGTGCAGAAGCGCGTAAGCGAGCGGATGGGATTGAGTGGGGGGCCTGCCGGGCGTAGCCCGCAGAGCGAAGCCTGGATGTTGGGACAGGGGACGATTTATCCGGATACGATCGAGAGTGGAGGAACCAAGCATGCGTCGCAAATTAAGACACATCACAATCGTATCGAAGCCGTGCAGAAAATGATTGAGGCAGGATTGGTGATCGAGCCACTGAAAGATCTCTACAAAGATGAAGTGCGATTACTGGGCGAAGAGTTGGGCTTACCGCATGAACTCGTATGGCGGCATCCGTTCCCCGGTCCTGGTCTTGGTGTGCGTATTCTTTGTGCGAAGGCGCCGGAGCCAGTGGTGTCATTCGATGCTGCGATGCTCGGCGATTTACCGTGGAGCGTGTTGCCCGTGAAAACGGTCGGGGTGCAAGGAGATGGCCGCACCTATCGTCATGCGATTGCGGTGTATGCGCCAAAACCATGGGCAATGAATACCGTTCTAAAATCCCTCGCGAAGAATATTCCGAATACGATCGCCGTGTTCAATCGCGTGTTGTTGTGTACGTCTCATGCCACTCCTCAGGAGTTTGTGTTCACGCCAGGGTATATCACGCGTGAGCGCGCGGATTTGCTGCGCCAAGCCGATAACATCGTCGACGAAGTGATGCGCCAACATGGTCTCTACGAAACCATCTGGCAGTTCCCGGTTGTCCTGTTGCCCTTCGGCATTACCCCGGGTTCGCAATCGATCGTGTTGCGTCCCGTTCAATCCGTCGATGCGATGACGGCGCATGCGAGTGATATTCCGGACGATGTATTACAGTTGATGACGGAGAGAATGTTGAAGGAAGTGAAGGGGATTGAATGTGTGTTCATCGATATGACCAGCAAGCCGCCGGGGACGATTGAATGGGAAT